>CANQTP010000002.1 GCA_947626755.1 uncultured Clostridia bacterium | reverse complement strand
TAGTCGCTTTGCATAATTTTTCTCTTTATCTTTGTCTAACTTTTTGGGGTCAATTCAGAAAGGCTGGCGAACTTTTTTCTCAATTTTGCGCTTCGCGCAAAATTGCAACTATTTTTTGACAATCTGAAATTATTAAATAATTTTTAACTATTAAAATGCCATGTAATATTATAGTCGATATGTTGACATTTTACAGTGAAAATGCTATAATTATTATGCACTATTTACCAAAGGAGACATTTTTTCTATGGAATATATCAAACAAGGCGGGGACATTCTTTTAAAGACCCCCGACCTTGACCTTGACGAGACCCTTGACTGCGGACAGGCTTTCCGCTGGGAACGCACAGGCGACAAAGAATATCACGGCTTTATGCTGAATACTCCGCTGACGGTTTCCGCCGAAAAGGACTTCTTCCGCTTCCGTGAAACTGATGAGGACACCTTTGTGAATGTCTGGATCCCCTACTTCGACCTTGAAACGGACTATTCCGAGATAAAACGCATACTTTCCGAGGACTCCGCACTTTCCAAAGCCTGCGCCTACGCTGGCGGCATAAGGATACTCCGTCAGGACAGCTGGGAAGCGCTCTGCTCGTTCATTATTTCCCAGAATAACAATATCCCGCGGATCAAAGGCATTATCGGACGTCTTTGCGAAATGTACGGCGGGTTTCCCGATTTTAAGGATATGAACGGCATTTCTCCCGAGGATCTTGCGCCGCTCCGAGCGGGTTTCCGTGCAAAATACATAGCCGACTGCGTCCAAAAACTTAACAGCAGGGAGATAGTCCTTGATGATATAAAAAATTCACCCACCGAGGAGATACGGAAAATTCTTATGACCATAAAAGGCGTCGGTCCGAAAGTCGCGGACTGCGCCATGCTGTACGGAATGTACCGCATTGACTGCGTTCCCATGGACGTATGGATGAAACGGGTAATGGAGCAGTTCTATCCGAACGGCTTTCCCGAGTTTGTCCTGCCGTATGCGGGGATCGCACAGCAGTATCTTTTCCATTATATGAGAACAGGGACCTGAAAGGAGTTATTTTATGCGCGAAAGTATTCTGACTATTCCCATAAGCGAGATACTCGAACCAAAGGAGGGCTGTCCCATCTGCCGTATGCGGGATATGCTTGAACAGCGTACTGTGGAATACATCATGGGCGCGGCTATGATGGAACCCGATGTGCGCATCGAGACCAACCGAGCTGGATTCTGCCACACACATTTCAAGCAGATGTTAAAACAGAAGAACCGCCTTTCCCTTGCGCTTATGTTACAGACTCATCTTGAAGAAGTTGACAAACAGCTTTTCTCGCGGAAGAAGCTTTTTGAACCGAAAAATGCCCGCAAAGCAAAGCTTTCCGAGATAAACAGCACCTGTTTCGTCTGCGAGAAAGTTGACTGGGGCATGGAACGTCTTATGCGGACTTTCTTTGAAATGTATTCCCAACAGAAAGAGTTCCGCGAGCTGCTTTCGGAGCAGGAATATATCTGCCTTCCCCACTATGATCTTTTGCAGTCTCTCGCTCCCACCTATCTGAAAAAGGACGAGCTGGAAAGCTTTTCAAAGCTTGCGGGGGAACTTACCGAAAAGCAGATCGCGCTTCTGTATAAGGACGTTTCCCACTACTGCACAATGTACGACTACCGCAACTCGGGCAAGGACGCCGACTGGGGAAATTCCAGAGACAGCATCGAAAGAGCCATAAAGTTCCTTGTTTCAAGGGACTGAAGAAAAGAGGGACTTTATATGCAGCTCAGATGTGCGGAAGATATGATAAAGCTGACGGAAGAATGGGGATTTCTGCCGCTTTTTGCAAATAATATCCCGGGATTTTCCGTGGAGGAACACACTCCCTCATCGCTCTGGTTCACAGACGAGGAAGGTCCATGGGAATGGAAAGGTGCTGCCGCGCGAAGCAGGAAATGCGTTTACGGAAAGTTTTTCGGCGGGAAAGCGGGACTTGTCAGCCTTGAAATGTTCCCCGACTTTGCAAACTGCCGCAGAGACGGCTATGATTTTGATTCGCGCTTTGAGGACGGACTTGCTTCATTCAAGGACAAGGAAGTTTTTGACGTTATCAGCAGTAACGGCGCGATACTTTCAAAAGAAGTAAAAAAGATCTGCGGCTACAGGAAGGACGGCAAGAAGGGTTTTGAAACGGTGATAACCCGCCTTCAGTCGCAGACATATGTTGTCACAAACGATTTTGTATACATGAAAGACAAGCACGGCAATACATACGGCTGGGGAGTTGCCGAGTATGACACTCCCGAAAACATTTTCGGATATGATCTTGTAACGTCCGCATATTCAAAAGATCCGCCCGAATCGAAAGAAATAATATTCAGGCACCTGAAAAAGATCCTGAAAAACGCAGATGAAAAGGATATTATAAAATTTGTTCTATAAATTTTTTTAAAAGAGACGCCTTTTTCGGACGTCTCTGCATTCTGTTCAAAAAAGCCGCCCTTTCGGCTGACTTTTTCAAAAAAACTCAGAGACGCTTTTTACGGCGTCTCTTTTACATCAAAGTATTTTTTCATGTCTCTTGTAGTACGGGATAAGCGCAGGCTCGCAGTTTTCAAATATCGCCATAAGTTTAGGATCGTATGCGCCGATGTCCTTCTTCATCTCGTTTATTGCCGCGCTGAACTGATGAGTGTTAAGATCCTTTTTCCGTGTTATGATCTCGTGGAAATCAATTATTATGCGGCAAAGCTTTGTGTAAGGAGAGATCTCGTCTCCTTTGAGATGATGCGGAAATCCCTTGCCGTCAAATCTTTCATGATGATGCATACACATATCCCCGCATACCTGCGAAAAATATCTGCATGACGGCGCTTCGTTGAGGTTTACTATAGCCGCTCCCACAGTGGTGTGACTGCGGTAAATGTTCTTTGAAGTTTCCGAATCTTCGGAATCCGCAAGTATGGCATCGGGAACTGCCATTTTTCCGATGTTGTAAAAGTACGCTGCCTGACTGATAACGTCAATATTCGCAGGATCAAGATGATCGCTGGAAGCAGCCGCATATTCCCTGAGAACTATCTTCATAACGTCCGAAACTGCAACGCATTTGCTGTCGTCCTTGTTGTTGTTTTTCAGATAGTTTGTATAAATGAGTTTCAGCTTTGTCTCATAGGAGCTTATATCTGCAAGTATACCCGCCGTAAGAGTTCCGCTGTACATTACTTCGCTTGTCTCGACTTTTAACAGCGAGCCTACCCTTTCAAGAACAAACTCGGGTTCAAAAGGCTTGCTGATAAATCCCGAAACGCTGAATCCCGCAGCACGCCTTACATTTTCCTTTGTAGCTTCGGCTGTTATGAGCAGAACGGGAATATCTATCTCATTCTTTTTCATATGCTGTAAAATGTCAAAGCCGTTTATTATCGGCATGGAAATATCCAGCAGCACCGCGTCTATCTGAGATCTGCCGTTTATTATCATTTCCAGACCCGCATAGCCGTTTTCCGCTTCCATAACGTCAAAATCATTTTTCAGAATGTTCCTGAGAATTTCTCTGTCGATCTCCGAGTCGTCTACTATCAGAACTCTTTTATAATTCATAAATACACCTCATATCGTCATCAAGAATTTTCCGTATCATTTTCCCCTCGCCTGATCTTTTCAGCCGAGACGTTGAACGCGTTCAGTATCTTAGGATTGAAAGTGCCGCATTCGCCGTTGTTTATCATCTTCACGGCAGTGTCAAAATCAAATGCCGCTTTGTAAACTCTCGGAGAAACAAGTGCGTCATAAACGTCCGCAACAGCCACCACCTGCGCCCAGATGGAAATTTCATCTCCCGCAAGACCATCGGGGTATCCCCTGCCGTCCCAGCGTTCATGGTGATGTCTGCATATATCATAGCTGTAGCGGTATATGTCCTCATTCATAACGCTCGGAATCCGGGTAAGAATGTCGCAGCCGCGGGTAGTATGCTGCTTCATGACTTCAAATTCTTCCTTGGTGAGCCGTCCCGGCTTGTTGAGTATGCCGTCGGGAATGGCGATCTTGCCCACATCGTGCAGTATAGATGCGGTAACTACCTTTTCTATCTCTCCCCGCGGAAGGTAATACTCGGGATACATTTCCGAAACAGCTGTCATAAGTATGTCCGTAAGTCCGCAGATACGCTTTACGTGTTCCCCTGATTCACAGTCGCGGAACTCGATCAGCGTGGCAAGAGTTTCTACCATGGAAAGATTTACCTTGTTAAGACGTTCCACCTGTTCATTCACAACTTCTTCAAGGTCGTTCCTGTGCCTGTAAAGTTCAATGATGTTTCCTATACGGCAGCGCAGGAAGTTCATCATGAACGGCTTGCTGATAACGTCCACCGCGCCTAAATTGTAGGCGTCCATAAGCATTTTCTCGCTGCTTTCGGCAGTGATTATGAATACGGGGATATGCAGTATCTTGCCGTTATCGTTCAGATGTTTCAGAACGTCCATACCGCCCATTCCGGGCATGATAAGGTCAAGAAGCACAGCGGCGATATTTGTATTCTTGTCAAGAAGTTCTATCGCCTGTAATCCGTTTTCCGCTTCAAGTATCTCATATCCGTCTTTAAAACCTTCGGCTAAAATAGCCCTGTTGATCTCCATATCATCAACGATCAGAATTGCGCTGTTCAAGGTCAACCCTCCGTTAAGATCCGCATATTACGAATTTTTCTCAATACAAGCAATAATTTTCTCCTGAACGGGAAGAATTTCCTTGAGGATAGCCTCTGCTTTTTCAGGCTCATCGGCTCTGAGAAGAGCAACGATATCGGTGTATGCTTTGTAAAGCGGGGTAAGGGAAAGATTTCCCGTTACGCCTTTAAGAGTGTGGGCAGTGGCAACTGCCGTTACGTAATCCTTGGCTTCAAAATGCGCGGGAACGTCCGCTTCCTTTACGGCAGCGGGGAATTTTCCGAGCATTCTCACATACAGCCCCGAATTGTTCATAAATCTTGCCAGTGCCTCCGCGGTGTTTACCCCCAGAGTTTCAAGTTCATTGATAAGATCCATAATATATTCTCCTTTTTATATATGATTTGAAAATGCTTATTTATCGAAATATTTTTCAAGGACTTTTGTCAGTTCGGCAATGTCTATAGGCTTTGCGATGTGAGCGTTCATGCCGCTTTCCAGACATTTTTTCACATCTTCCGCAAAGGCGTCCGCAGTCATGGCGATTATAGGTATCTCGCTGTCGGATCTGTCAAGGCTCCTTATGGCTTCCGCGGCTTCATAGCCTGTCATTATCGGCATACGTATATCCATAAGGATAATATCATAATATCCTTCCTCGGAAGCACTGAACATTTCCAGACAGGCTTTGCCGTTTTCCGCTCTTTCTATGCTGACTCCGAGGGATTCGATGATCGCATCGGCGATCTCCCAGTTAAGATCGTTATCCTCGGCAAGAAGTATGCGGTGTCCCGAAAGATCGACATTTTTAATATCAGATCTTTCTATGACGTCGTCGGGTGCCATGAAGCTTTTCAGACCGTAATAAAGCGTTGATTTGAAAAGCGGTTTTGATATGAAACCGTTTATTCCCGCAGCTTTTGCTTCGGATTCTATCTCGCTCCGGTCGTATGCGGAGATCAGCAGTATGGGAACATCTTCCCCTACCCTGCGGCGGATATGCTTTGCAGTTTCAATGCCGTCCATTCCGGGAAGTTTCCAGTCCAGAAGCACGACCTGATAGTCCGTGCCGTTTTTGTGGTTCTCATCGACCATTTTCACTGCCGATTCGCCGTCAAGGGTCCATTCTGCGCGAATGCCTATTTCTTTAAGGGAATCTGTCGCTGTCCTGCAAAGCTGATCGTCGTCATCGACAACAAGCATATGCCAGTCGGGAAGGATCATATCTTCCTCACGGACAAGCGCCCGCTCCATGTCGATCAAAACGCTGAACTCTGTGCCTTTGCCCTGTTCGCTTTCGCAGGTGATGGTACCGCCCATGGCGTCCACAATGAATTTTGTTATCGCCATTCCGAGACCCGTTCCCTCGGTCTTGTGGACTCTCAGCCTGTCCTCCCGCATAAAAGTTTCAAAAACTTTTTCCTTGAATTCGGGGGACATTCCTATGCCGTTGTCCTTTACATCTATAAGTACCCTTACATGAGTTTCCCCAAGCGGCGATTCTTCCTGACGGAGAGTAACGGATATTTTCCCGTTTTCGGGGGTAAATTTTACAGCGTTTGAGATAAGGTTTATCAGTATCTGGTTCAGGCGCACGCCGTCGCAGTAAACGTCCTCGCTGATAATGTCGCGTATGAACACATCGAACTGCTGATTCTTAGCCTTGACCTGCGGACGGACAATACTTACAATGCTGTCCACAGCTTCGCGGAGAGACACCTGCTCCATGTTGAGCGTCATCTTGCCGCTTTCGATCTTGGACATATCGAGAATATCGTTTATAAGTCCCAGAAGGTGCTTGCTTGAAAGAGCTATCTTGCTGAGACAGTTCTGAACCTGCTGTTTGTCGTCGATGTTTGCGGCGGCGATAGCGGTCATTCCCACGATGGCATTCATAGGAGTCCTTATATCGTGGCTCATATTTGAGAGGAACTCGCTCTTTGCCTTTGTAGCCCTCATAGCTTCCGCGCGGGTGTCTTCAAGTTCTTTCATCTGGCGGCGGCTTATGTTGAAGTATATCATGAAGATCGTTATCAGCACAAGCAGTATCGAGCCGCAGGAGATAACCACAAGATTCACCCAGTCGCTGTTAAGGTCGGAGATGGTCTCATCTATCCGTCCGTAGGGCATGAAAGTGATAAGGTACCATTCCGTATTAGGTAATGGCATAAAATACATATGTCCCGTGTTTTTCTTTGTCTTATAAGGAACGGAAAAGCTTGTTCCCGAAGCGATAGCTTCCTTCATTTCGGCTATGTAGTCGGCAGGAGTTTTGCCTTCGTATTCTACGGCTCTGTCCATGAACCTGTCAAAATAGCTGCTGTAATTTTCATCATCGCGAAGCACGAAAGTGCCGTCGCTTCTTATAAGCTGCGAATACACAAGCGCGTCACTTGTTTGTTCAAGGGAAAGCACCTGCTTTACAAAATCCACGGAAATGCCCATAACAAGTGCATCGGACTTTCCGCCGCCCGGAAGTTCATAATCGGCAGGGACTGCGATGAGAACGATATACCCGCCGTTCACCGTCCTGCCTGTAGTTACAACGCTTTCGCCCCTGTTAATGATCGCCGCGTTCACCTTTTCGGGAAGGACCAGCGAAACTTCGGGACCGTAAAGCGGGATCAGTTCATTTTCCCTGTAAAAAGCGCAGAAGGTAAAATCGCTTGCCTTTGCACTGTAGCTGAGTGTACCGACAATGTCGGACTTATCGTCAAACGACCCGGGCGGATCGAGAGATACCACATTTTCCGCGGCAGCTATCTTCATGCTGAAAACAGTATCGAAATGCGCGGAAATGCGCTTATTCATGCCTTCCATATAGATATTGCCTATACAGCCGATCATCTCGGCATTTTTCCGATTTGTAGTATGTATAAGCACGCCGAATACCAGCAGGCAGGTAATAACTACAACTATTATACTTATCGGAACGAACTTGCCCGCGGTATGATTTTTTATCATTAAACGCCCTCCGAAAATAATCTTTATTAAGACCCCAATGTTTCCCAAATTTAAAAAGTAAACATCACATTACATACAATTAAATTAATTATATAACACTTTTCTCTCCGCCGCAACTCCAATGTGACTATAAAATGAAAATTTTTTATGAACGTCCCGCATTTTGTCGGATTATCAATAAAAAATGATAGTTATATGTTATATAGTAATAACTTTCAGATTGTAGAGAAAATAATTGCAATTTTGCGCGAAGCGCAAAATTGAGGAAAAAGTTCGCCAGCCTTTCAAGGCTGCGGGGTCGAGGGGCGGAGCCCCCGTCGCGCTCCGCAGAGCGCGAAATTCCCCTAAAAAAGAGCTCCGCAGGGGTGTGAATAAAACGACGCGAGCGTCGTTGCTGTCGCAGACAGCAAGAGGGGGCGCCCTGCGATAGAGGGCGCCCCCTTGAAACAGGCAAGTTATTTAGTTTTTGCCTTTTGAAACAGTCCGGTGGACTGTTTCAAAACAAATTCAAAATATGTTTTTCGACAGACTGAAAATATGCAGTTTATTATGGTTGACGAGCGGGAAAAAATATGGTATAATGTATCTTAATTTATAATGAAAGGAATTTTGTATATGACATTTCAGGAAAATTTTGAGAAGATCAAAAAAATATTTGTTAAAGCGGACACTTCCAAACTGTCAGGCGATGTTGCCATTCAGGTGAATATCACAGGCGAAGGCGAAGGCACTTTCTATGCCGAGTATAAGGGCGGAAAACTTTCCGTTGAACCGTACGACTACCACGACCGCGACGCGCTCCTTATCGCAGATTCCAAGAATTTCATAAAGATCTGCGAAGGCAAGTCCGATCCCATTCAGGCGTATTTTACGGGAAAACTGAAAGTTGAGGGAAATCTTGACAAGGCTCTCGTTCTCCGCGACCTTATAAAGTCAAAGTAATGGAGCAGCTTAAAACTGTTTTTGAGGATCTCCCCGCAAGAATGATCATAAGCAAGCCGCCCGCAGGCTCGGAATTTGTGAAGATCCGCATTTCCCGAACGGAAAAGGGTTTTCTGCTTGAAAAGCTTACAGAAAAGCAGGCTTTTCACGAAAATCTTTCCGCAGAAGATGCGAAGAAACGCTGCGAAGCGTTTCTTTCCGAGGGCTGGCGGCAGCTTAACGCTTGGGGAAGTTCCTGCGAATTTGAACTGTCCGTTTCCAAAAAGGGAAAAATTCTCTTCAACAGGCGGAAAATTTCGCAAAATGACAATTTTTCTCACGATAATTCGCATAACAGGAAGAAGAACTACATCATCTCCGAGGACAAGCCCTTTCCCGCGCTTGTGGATATGGGAGTTTTCACCAAGGACGGAAAAGTCGCAAAGCCGATGTATGATAAATTCCGCCAGATAAACCGCTTTGCGGAGATCATTGACGATGCGGTGAAAGAGCTTCCCAAAGACGGCAGGACGCTGCGGGTAATGGATTTCGGCTGCGGGAAGTCCTATCTGACTTTCGTGCTTTACCATTATCTTACGGAAATAAAAGGGATAAAGACCGAAATGCTCGGTCTTGACCTTAAAGCGGACGTCATTGAAAAATGCAATGCCGCCGCCGCGAAGTACGGTTACAAGGATCTGCATTTCGAGACTGGAGACATCGGAAGCGCTTCCATGAGCGGCAAGCTTGACATGGCGGTAACTCTCCATGCCTGCGACACCGCCACCGACTATGCGCTTTTCAACGCTGTAATGCGGGGCGCGGACATGATATTTTCCGTTCCCTGCTGTCAGCACGAGCTGAACGGACAGATAAAAACGGAAAATTTTTCTATCCTTACAAGATACGGCATTGTAAAGGAGCGTTTCGCCGCCCTTTGCACAGATTCCATACGGGCAGACCTTCTTGAAGTCTGCGGCTACAGAACGCAGCTTCTGGAATTTATCGACTTTGAACACACTCCCAAGAATATCCTTATCCGCGCTGTAAAGCGTAAAACCGAAGATCGGAAGATGTATCTTTCCGAAGCGGAAAGACTTATGGCAGAATTTTCCTTCGAGCCTACATTTTACAAACCGCTGAAAGATGCGGGAAAGCTGAACTAAAGAGGTGAATGTATATGACGGCAAACGGCAGCAGATCCGATTTTAAACGGCTGCTTGCAGCTTTTCTCTGCGGAGCATTGCCGTTTCTCGTGTCTGCGCTGACGTTCATTATCCGGAATGACGGCATATTCTACTTTTACGGGGATTTTGACAGCCAGCAGATACCGTTCACCCTGTACATGAGAGAACATCTGCGCGGGGCGGATCTTCCGCAGTTTGATTTCAATGCGGGAGCAGGTCTGGACTTTTTCAGCGCGTACCTGTTCTACAATCTTTTCAGCCCCTTTACGTTCATATATGCGCTTATCCCCGACGGCGCGGCTGTATATTCCTTTGCGTATGTTATAGCCCTGAAGTTCGGGATATGCGCCGTTTCTGCATATGCATACTCGTCAAGATTCTGCAAAACTCCCGAGTATGCCGTTATCTGCGCTGTGCTTTATGCCTATTCGGGATACAGCATGGCAAATTTCTGGTATCATTATCTTGATGCGCTGGCGTTTTTCCCGCTTCTCCCCGCAGCTCTCGAAGCTGCAGTTATCGACAAGCGGAGATGCGTTTTTGGGCTTGCGGTAATGGTCTGCACCTTCACAAATTATTATTTTTTCGGAATGGAAGTAATTTTCATTGTAATTTACTTCCTTGTCCGCCTTACGGACGAAAAATTCCGCATAAGTTTCAAAGATCTCTGCTGTCTCGGCGCGGAATCCGTTCTGGGAGTCATGACTGCGGGAGCAGCGATCGTTCCTGCGCTCGCTTATCTTATGACAAGCCCAAGCCTTGGCGAACCGTTCGGAAATATAAAGGATATGCTTTTATACGAAACGCCTTGGCGGTATGCAAGGATCTTTCAGTCTATGTTTTTAATGCCCGATGTACAGGGCTATACCAATATTTTCCCTGATTTTAAAGGAAACTATCCGTGCGGTTCAAGATATTCGTCAATAGGAATGTATCTGCCGCTTTTCGGAATGTCTGGAGTTATCGCATATGCAATTTCCGAAAAGAAAAGCTTTCTGACAAAATTAGCGGCTCTGCTTGTAATTATTTCATTAATTCCCGTACTTAACAGCATATTTTCCGTGGGAAGTTCACTTTACTATGCAAGATGGATGTTTGCGCCGACGCTGATAATGTCGGTAATGACAGGCTTGGCGCTTGAAAACGATACAAAATATTTCAAAGCGGGCGTGATCGTTCAGATCTCGGCAGTAGTTCTGATGGCAGTATTCTGCATAATTTTCCCGATGGAAGAATTTACAAGATGGCAGTCTGCCGCCTATTACAGCAATGTCCAGAAATGGACTCAGCTTGCGGGAACATTTGCAGGCGCGGCGATCGTTTTTATATTGCTTTTCAGAATGAAGCGGGACGGCAGTTTTCCTCTGAAAATGCTTGCACTTACAGTTGCGGCAGCGTTTGCGTTTTCCGAGATCACACTGCTTTTCGGAATGGGAGAAAACCCTAATCCCGAAATTATAGACTGTACATATCCCGAAGAACTGCACGCGGAGATCTCCGACGGCGGCAGACTTATAACCGACAGAATTTCAGATAACAGGAATCTTTTGTGGAATGTTCCCGATGTTTATACGTTCAACACCATAGTTTCCCCATATCTGCACGACTACATGGAAGCCGTGGGCATAGCAAGAGATGATATTCCCGAACATTACGAAACGCAGTGCCTGCTTTCGGGAGAAGAACTTGTAATGTATGTCCGCCCCTGGGAACTGAACAATAACGAACGCATTAAGGAATTGCCGAATAATATCGGTTTGAGCGGCAAATACGAACTTCGCGGCGTAAGCGGACGTTTTGCATATTACAGGAACAAGAACTTCATTCCCATGGGTTTCTGCTATGAATACAGCATTTCCGAGGAAGAACTTATGACTCTTGACGAAAAAGACCGTGCAAAGCTGATGTTAAAAGCAATAGTCCTTGAGGACAGTGCCGCCGCGGAAGAATATCTTTCTCCGCTGCCGAAAGAAGAACTTCACGCGCTTGATGACGAAGAATTTGCGGAGGAATGCGCAAAACGCGCCGAAAAGACCGTTTCGGGCTATTATACCGATGATGATTCTTACAACGCAGAAACGGATTTTTCCGAGCCTGAGCTTGTATTTTTCAGCGTTGTTTACGACAAAGGCTTTACGGCTTACGTGGACGGAGAAGAAGTTCCCATAGTAAAGGCAAATTTCGGATTTCAGGCAATACCCGTTCCCGCAGGAAAGCACACAATAAAATGCGTTTATCATTCCCTGCCGAGAGAGATCGGAGAGAAAGTTTCCGTGTTTGGTGCTTTAGGATTTGCAGCTTATTCCATAATAATTATTATCTCCAAGAAAAAACGCACAGCCTGAAAAGCTTACAGCGGAATTTTCCTTTAAGACTGCTTTTTACAAACTTTTGAAAGAAGAGAAAAATGTATGAAATTTACATCTGCCGAAAAAAATATTCTTGTAAGATCTGACACTGTAATTACCCCCCCCATTTGGTAAAAAATGGTATTTAATATCATTTTTGTGCGGAGCATTGCCGTTTCTCTTGTCGGCGCTGACGTTCATTCTGCGGAATGGCGGCATATTTTACTATTACGGAGATTTTAACGCTCAGCAGATACCGTTTACGATATATCTCGGTAAACATCTCAGGGAAACGGATCTGCCGCAGTTTGATTTCAATTCGGGAACAGGTCTTGACTTTTTCGGCGCGTATCTGTTCTACAACCTTTTCAGCCCCTTTACGTTCATATATGCGCTTATCCCCGATAGCGCAGCTATATATTCGTTCACATTTGTTATAGCCTTGAAATTCGGTTTCTGCGCGCTTTCTGCATACATATATGCTTCAAGATTCTGCAAGACTCCCGAATACGCGGCTGTGGCTGCCGTGCTGTACGCTTATTCAGGATACACTATGATAAATTTTTTGTATCATTATCTCGATTCGCTGGCATTTTTCCCGCTTATGCTTGCCGCGCTTGAAGCTGCCGTTGTTGACAAACGGCGCTGCGTTTTCGGGCTCTCGGTAATGCTTTGCGCCTTTACTAACTATTACTTTTTCAGTATGGAAGTTATCTTCATTATAATTTACTTCCTTGTTCGTCTGAATGACGAAAAATTCCGCATAAACTTCAAGGACTTCTGCTGTCTCGGCGCGGAATCCGTACTGGGAACTGCAGCTGCCGGGATAGCTGTTATCCCCGCCGTTGCGTATACTTTAGCAAATCCGCATTTTGCCGCACCGTTCCAAAATATAAAGGATATGCTTTTATACGGATCGCCTTGGAGATATGCAAGAATTATTCAGGCTATGTTCGTAATGCCCGATCCGCAGAGCTTTACAAATATATTTCCTGATACAGGAGAAGAATATCCGCGCGGTTCATTGTTTTCCTCATTGGGAATGTATCTGCCGCTTTTCGGAATGTCGGGAGTTATCGCATATGCAATTTCAAACAAGAAAAGCCGTTTTACAAAATTAGTTACTCTGCTTATAATTATGGCATTTGTTCCCATACTTAACAGTGTATTTTCCATGGGAAGCTCGCTTTACTATGCAAGATGGATGTTTGCGCCTGTACTGATAATGTCGGTCATGACAGCTATGGCTGTTGAAAACAATACAAAATATTTTTCCGTCGGAATAATTATTCAGGTATCTGTGACTGTTCTGATACTGATATTCTGCATAATATTCCCTATAGAAAATTTTGCAAGATGGGAGTTAAACTACAACACTGCTCAGGAATGGACGCAGATCATCGGCACATTGGCAGGCGCGGCAACAGCTTTTATATTGCTTTTCAGAATGAAGCGGGACGGCAGCTTTCCGGGCAAAGTTCTTGTGCTGACAGTTGCAGCGGCGTTTGCATATTCCGAAGTCACGCTGCTGTTCGGCATGGGAGCAGAGCCTTATCCCGAAAGCATAGACAGTACATATCCTAAAGAGATCAAAGCGGAAATTTCCGGAAGCGGCAGGTCGATGCAGTCTACCAGTCTGCGAAACAGAAACCTTTTATGGGATATTCCCGCTGTCTATACCTTTAATACCATTATGCCTGCATATATGAATGATTATATTGATGCATTGGGAATAAACAAAGATGATATTTCTGATTATTATCCTGCTCAATGCCTTATGTCAGGCGAAGAAATGATAGCTTATGTGCCGCCGCTAAGTTCTGTATATGATCAGCGTGTCGGAGAAAAGATGGAAAACCATATTCAGGAAGTTATTTCTAACGGCGGTCTTTCTGATAATGACGAAGACAGCAGCTATGAAGATTTTGAACTCCGCCTTCAGGACGGCGATCTTGAATATTACAGAAACAACAATTTCATTCCCATGGGTTTCTGCTATGAATACAGCATTTCCGAGGAAGAACTTATGACTCTTGACCAAGAAGACCGTGCAAAGCTGATGTTAAAAGCAATGGTCCTTGAGGACAGTGCCGCCGCGAAAGAATATCTTTCTCCGCTGCCAAAAGAAGAACTGCGCAGTCTCAGCAATGAAGAATTTGCGGAGGAGTGCGCAAAACGCGCCGAAAAGACCGTTTCGGGCTATTATACCGATGATGATTCTTACAACGCTGAAACGGATTTTTCCGAGCCCGAGCTTGTATTTTTCAGTATTGCCTATGACAACGGCTTTACGGCTTACGTTGACGGCGAGGAAGTTCCCATAATAAAAGCAAATCTTGCTTTTCAGGCAATACCCGTTCCCGCGGGAAAGCACACTATAAAATGCGTTTATCATTCCATACCGAGGGACATCGGAGGGATAGTTTCCGTGTTTGGCGCAATCGGAATGGCAATCTATTCCATAATAATTATGATCTCCAAGCGGAAACGGACAGCCTGAAAAATTGCACAAAAATTGTCTTTTTATCTTGAATAAATTTTACCTGCAAATTCACAAAAATGACTTGAATAAAAGCTCGTAAAGTGTTATCCTATATAGAAATATCCGAAAAAAGCCGTTTGAAATTCAATAAGGAGGTAATTTTATGCTGGAAACAGACTACACAAAAAAGTTCGTAAAAGAAGGTCTTACCTTTGATGACGTGCTTCTTATCCCTGCGCGTTCCGACTGCACGCCGAACATGGTGAACCTTGAAACAAGGCTGGCAAAAGATATTGTACTCAACACTCCTATTATGACTTCCGCTATGGATACCGTTACAGAAGCCAATATGGCAATTGCTATTGCAAGAGAAGGCGGTATCGGCATTATCCACAAGAACATGACCATCGAAAAGCAGGCTGACGAAGTTGACAAGGTAAAGCGTTCCGAAAACGGCGTTATAGTAAATCCCTTCTCCCTCACTCCCGACAGGCTCGTTGCTGAAGCTGACGAACTTATGGGAAAATACCGCATTTCAGGCGTTCCCGTTGTTGACAAGAACGGCAAACTTGTGGGTATACTTACAAACCGCGACCTCCGTTTCCTGACCGATTTCAATATCCCCATAGGAGATGTTATGACAAAGGAAGATCTTGTTACCGCTCCCGTGGGAACAGACCTGAAAGCCGCTCAGGAAATACTTATGCACCATAAAATCGAAAAACTTCCTATCGTTGACGAAAACGGCACTTTAAAGGGACTTATTACCATAAAGGACATTGAAAAGGCAGTCCAGTACCCCAATTCCGCAAGAGACAAGTCGGGCAGACTTCTCTGCGGTGCGGCGCTTGGAATCACTGCGGACGTTCTTGACAGAGCAAAGGCGCTTGTAGACGCGCAGGTGGACGTTCTGGTTCTGGATTCCGCACACGGACATTCGCAGAACATTTTCTCCTGCATCGACAAGATAAAGAACGCGTTCCCCGATACTGCGCTTATTGCAGGAAACATCGCCACTGCTTCCGCTGCGGAAGATCTGATAAAAGCGGGAGTTGACTGCATAAAAGTGGGCATAGGTCCCGGCTCAATATGTACAACAAGAGTTGTTGCGGGAATAGGCGTTCCCCAGATAACGGCAGTTTATGACGCCGCTTGTGTTGCTGCAAAATACAACATTCCCGTAATTGCAGACGGCGGTATAAAATATTCGGGAGACATTGTAAAAGCACTTGCGGCAGGCGCAAATGTTGTAATGCTCGGCTCGCTGCTTGCAGGCTGTGACGAAGCTCCCGGCGAGGAGGAAATTTTCCAAGGCAGACGTTTCAAAGTCTACAGAGGAATGGGTTCTCTGGGAGCAATGGCAGCAGGCTCAAAGGACAGGTATTTCCAGGAGGGCAGCAGAAAGCTTGTTCCCGAAGGCGTAGAAGGACGTGTTCCTTACAAAGGAATGGTATCGGATACCATATTCCAGCTTGTAGGCGGAATACGTTCGGGAATGGGTTACTGCGGCTGTAAAACAATAGAAGAACTTCACGAGAAGGCGCAGTTCGTAAAGATCACGGGCGCAGGACTGAAAGAATCCCACCCCCACGATATTTACATCACAAAAGAAGCTCCCAACTATTCGGTACAGATATAATGATACGCGGCACTGCAAATTGCAGTGCCGTTTTTTTGTTACGAATAAAATTTCCCCCATCGGAAAATAATATTTTTAAATTTTCGCTTCGGAGAATTTTTATGGAAAAATTCAAAAAAATATATTATTATTTTTTAGGCGCGGTGACGGGGATCTGCAACGGACTTTTCGGGTCGGGCGGCGGGATAGCTGCTGTTCCGCTCCTGAAAAAAGGCGGCGTTCCCGTGAAAAATGCTCATGCAACTTCCCTTGCTTTAACGCTTCCGCTGTCGGCAGTGTCCGCATTTTTCTACGCTTACGAAAGGAATTTCAAGTGGAGCGACGCTCTGCCGCTGATACCTTTCGGACTTGCGGGAGCAGTCCTCGGGGGCTTTTTAATGAAAAAGATCCCCACAAATTTACTGCGGAGAATTTTCGGAATAATTCTTATAATTTCGGGCGGGAGGATACTTTTTCTATGAATTTTCTGTCTTTTGCGGCGGCGTTTTTTACGGGAATTTTCGCGGCTCTCGGTGTTGGCGGAGGAATGATATTAATAATTTATCTCACGGTATTTGCGGGGTTTGACCAGCTTTCCGCGCAGGGGATAAATTTGATTTATTTTATTCCAATAGCTGCGCTGTCGGTAATTATCCACACAAAAAATAAACTAATCGACTGGAAAAAAATAATTCCCGCAATTATCACGGGAATATTTTTCGCCGCAATTGGAAGTTTTGCGGCAAAATTTATCGGTCCCGCAGGACTGCGGAAAATTTTTGCAGTATTTATTTTTATTATCGGTCTGAAAGAATTATTTTTCAGGACTTCGGACAATTCTTCCGATATTCAAGATAAGACTCGAGAATTATCGTAGCGGCAACGGCGTCAACGACGGCTTTGCGCTTTTTGCCGCGGACATTTGTCTCATTAAGATAATTATGCGCCGTAACGGTAGTTCTCCGTTCGTCCCACATTTCGGTGGGAAGCCCCGATATTTCCCCCACAAGACGGGCAAATTCGGTGCATTTTTCCGCCCGTTCCCCCGATGAACCGTCCATATTTTTCGGAAGTCCCACAACTATCAATTCCGCTTTTTCCTTTTTGGAAAGTTCCGCAACTTTTTCGGCGCATTTTTCAAAATTATACTCGTTTATCACCGTTAAAGGCGAAGCTAAAATTTCGTCCCTGTCGCAGACTGCAATACCCGTTCTGCTGTCGCCGAAGTCAACTGCCATTATCCGCATAGAAATTTCTCCTTTATTTATTTTCAGCTGTTTTGAACGGCATAGGCGTTGAAGCGTCCTCGGGGAGATGGCTTATGTCGTTTTTAAAAATAATTTTCGGGGAATTATTTTCGTCATATTCCACCAGAGAAACGGCGGTATTTGTTGACCATCCCACATCGGCGATCTTTTCAATGCTGTCGCCGTTTGCGTGGCAAAGATAATTTTTCAGGGCGCAGCCGTGGGAAACAACAGCAATGATTTTTCCCTGATTTTCGGAAATTATCCTGTCCATGGTGTTTTTCATTCGCTCAAAAACCTCGTGCATATTTTCGCCGTTTTCTATGTAGAAATCCTGCATTTTATTCTGCCACAGGTCAAATTCCACGGGATATTTTTCGGAAAATTCCGACCACGGACGTCCTTCCAGAACTCCGCCGTTTATCTCGATAAGTCCGTTATCGGGAATTATGGGAACGCCGTGATATTTGTTCACCGCCTCCGCAGTTTCCAGAGTTCTTTTTAACGGACTTGAATAAATTTTTTCAATGGGAATTTCCCGGAAACGCTCCGCAAGGTATTTTAACTGTTCCCTGCCGAGTTCGCTCAATTCGCAGTCGGTACGTCCCTGAAAGAATTTCAGGACATTTCCCATAGCCTGCGCATGGCGGACAAAATAAATTTTTTCCATAAAAATAAACACACCCCTTTTGTAGAGTTAAGAGTTGAGAGTGGAGAGTTAAGATGTTGACATAAACTGTCAGCGTTCTTTTCTCCACTAAATATGCTTCGGGAATAAATTGTTAAGTTTTTTCTTCTTTCTTTAATTCAAGAGCACAAAGTTGAAAATTTTATCTCAACTCTCAACTCTCTACTCTCAACTCTATTAAAAGCTCTCAACTCTCAACTCTCAACTTTCAACTCTGCGAAGCTCAACACTATTATAAGCATTATAATCGGAAAAATCGCCGCAAAAAGCAGCCCCGCTTTTAAACCTGCCATGGACGGGTCGGCGTTGGGAAATATCCTCATTACCCATTCCGAGCCTTTTTCAGCAGCACCCGTGAATATCCCCACAAGCCCCGGTCCCGCGGAACAGCCGATGTCTCCGCTGAGCGCAAGAACTGCAAACATGGACGTTCCGCCTGAGGGAAATTTCTCCGAAGCAAGACTGAACGTTCCGGGCCACATTATCCCCACCGCAAGCCCGCTGAGTCCGCAGCCCGCAAGAGCAAGCCACGCATAGGGCGAAAATACTATCATTCCGTAACTTATTACGCAGAGCAGGGAACTTGCCGCGATCACGGGCGCAAGACGTATCTTTTTCCCGAATATCCCGTACCACAGCCGAGCCGAACCCATTAAAAGCGCAAACATACACGGTCCTAAAAGATCACCGACTGTTTTTGAAACGCCCAGACCGTTTTCCGCAAATAACGACGCCCATTGTGAAACAGCAAGTTCCGACGCTCCCGCCGAGATCATCAGCAGACAGAACAGCAGGAATTTTCCGTTCGTAAGGAGCTTTTTTAACGGCGTGCCTGTTTCCCCCTCCTCCGTAAAAGGCAGCAGCGGAACTTTTACAAAAAGCAGCGAAGTGAAAATGGGGATCACCGCCCAGAGCGCAGGAAGTATCCGCCAGTTTTCCGTTCCGAAAGCCGCAAAGAACACCGTGGAAAGTATTATTACCCCCGCTTGTCCCCAACAGTAAAATGAATGGAGCAGACTCATTGAGGAAGCCTTTGCGCTGCCCGGAAGCGAATCCACTATGGGACTTACAAGCACTTCGTCCAGACCGCCGCCCACCGCGCAGAGTATTCCCGAAAGCACAAGTCCCGAAAACGGATCGGGGAAAACATACGGGAAAATGCCCATTCCCGCAAGTCCCGCCGCGGAGATAAGGTGTGCAATTACCATTGACCGCCGCACTCCCAGATGATCGGAAATTTTCGAGGAGCATATGTCGGTAACTATCTGTGTGACAAAATTTACTGTTATCAGCAAAGCTATCTTTTCAAGGGATATGCCGAGAGTTCGGTTGAAAGTCACAAACAGCAGCGGCGAAAGGTTATTCACTATCGCCTGTGTGATATATCCCGAATAGCAAGCCGCAAGAGTATGCTTATATGTACATTTCAAGATCTTCCTACCCCCATATAGTAAATTCGTAATTCTTAATTCGTAATTCGTAATTGAAAGAGTTGAGAGTTGAGAGCCTTTTTTAGAGTTAAGAGTTGAGAGTGGAGAGTTGAGAGCAGGCTGAGCCTGCACGCTTTCAGGCAAATTTTAGTAATTTTCAACTTATGTATAACGTGCATGAAGCAAGGCTGAATCTGCAATTTTAATTACGCATTACGAATTACGCATTACGAATTATTTCAGCTCTCAACTTTCAACTCTGTAGCAGGCTATGCCTGCTACAGGTATTATATATCTTTTTTCTTTTTTACGAAACATTTTTTAGTAAACATTTTTACTATCTTATTTGAAATTAAACGTTTATTTATACTAAATCACTATATATTGCACAAAAAATTCTCTGAAAAGATGTGAAGAAATTTCTGAAATGTTAGTGACAACCGCTGAAAAATATGTTAAAATATTATCAAAGGTAATTTACAATAGGTTTTCTGTAAAATTCAGGCAGTTTTGTGCTGCCGAACCATGGGGTGTCTTTAATGAAAAAATTCCGTAAGCTTATCGGCGTAATACTTTCCCAGCCCGATTATCCGTATCAGCATAAGCTGCTGTCGGGCATAATCAGCCGCGCCTTCAAGCTCAATTACGATGTGGCGGTGTTCTCTTCCTTCGTAAAGGACGAACTTTCCAAGGAATGGCATTACGGCGAATCCAATATCTTCAATATGATAAATTATTCCGCCCTTGACGGGATAATCTTCGTACCCGACACCCTGCGGGTAAACGGCGTTGACAAGAAGATCGAGCAGGATATTCTGAAAAATTTCAAGAAACCCGTCATTTCGGTGGACATAAAAAACGAAAATTTCCACAATATCTTCACCGATGATATACAGAGCATCAAGAAAATTATATCACATCTTATCGAAAAACACAAGCTTACGGATATTGCTTTCATGACAGGAATAAAAGGTCACCCCCACTCCACCAACCGCCTTACGGGATACTATGAAGCGCTTGTTGAACACGACATTCCCATAGATCAGACAAGAGTATTTTACGGAGATTTCTGGTACGACAAGGGCGAAGAAGTGGTTCAGGCACTTATGGACGATCCACGCCCCATGCCGCAGGCAATAGCCTGCGCCTGCGATACAATGGCAATAAGCGTTTGCGAGGCTCTCAAAGCCCACGGCTTCAAAGTCCCCGAGGACGTGGCGGTAACGGGTTATGACTCCATAGAAGCGGGAATAAACTACATTCCCTGCATAACTTCCTGCGAACTTCCCTCGGATACCACGGGAAAACGCGCGGTAAGCCTGCTCCACAGCCTGCTCACAGATACCAAATTTGTTGACGAGAAAAGCGATACCGACATTATCTGCGGAAAAAGCTGCGGCTGCCCCAACGATGCCGCCGAGGACATTCGCCAGAAGTACAAAACATGGCGGGATAACGACTATTTCGGCGAGTTCAACTCCGCATATAATTTCATGCTGGAAGCGCTCATTTCCGAAAAGGATCTTGAAAAATACATGGCGGCTCTTGCATGGTATACATATATGATAGGCAATTCATGCAGCTTCTACCTGTGTCTTTGCGAAAACTGGGACAACGCGGGAGAAACCGAGCAGGATCAGAACTATCTGCGCAACGGATATACCAAGAAAATGACTCTGCCGCTTCGTAAAATGGGCGATGAAAAGCGGGTAAATCCCGAACTGGAATTCGATCTTTCGGAAATGCTGCCCACGCTTTTTGACAGACGTCCCAAGCCGAAAGCGTTCTTCTTCAGTCCAGTTAATTTCAATGACAGATGTTTCGGATATGCAGTGTACTCCGATGACGAGAAGAACTGCTACCCCGCCTGCTACTGCCAGTGGATGAGGTATGTCAGCACTTCCCTTGAAAGCCTTCGCAGACAGCGTAACCTTATGTATATGTACAAGAAAATGGAGGACAATGCCGTTACCGACCTGCTTACGGGAATTTTCAACAGAAACGGCTTCAATATGTACTCCGAGAAGATATTCAGCACCGTAAAGGAAAACGGCGGCTGCCTGTCCATCATAATCGGCGATCTTAACAATCTGAAATATATAAATGATACTTTCGGACACAGCGAAGGCGATTTTGCCATAAAAACAGCTGCGGACGCCTTCCGCAAAGCCTGCACGGGAGATATGCTCTGCTACAGGATCGGCGGCGATGAATATGTTATCCTCAGCGGTTCAATGGCTTCCGCCGACAAGATAACCGAAGCGGAAAACATCATAAACGAACATCTCCACAATGTCAACAATGCCGCAAACAAGCCTTATTCCGTGTCCATCAGCATGGGAGCATTCTTCGGTCCCATCACGGAATATGATTCCATTGAGCAGCCTTTCAACCTTGCAGACAGCAGAATGTTCACCGCAAAGGAGAAATTCAAGAAAGAAGAGGGCTTCTACTACAGGAAATCAAAGATCACAGAATAAAGTAAACGGCTTTCCGCACAGGAAAGCCATTATTATTGTGTTTATGCCGCTGCGTTCAGGAATTTTCCTTTGTCCATTGACGGATCGGAAAGCCCCACATTATATTTTTCAGCTTCGGAAACATCGCGGGTAGTTGTTCTTGTTGTTCCGCCCGAAACGTACACTCTGCCGCATTCGGGACAGATCCCCGTATGTATGGTGACCGTCTGGGAAACTATCTCCTTGCCTTCCCTTTCGGCTTTGGAACGGTTCCTGCTGACGTGTTCCTGTTCATGGCTCCTTACTGCCGAAGCGGCAGCCTTAGGATCAACTTTTGTCGGCGTTTTGAAGGATACTCCCGCATCGTCCGAACCGTCCTGATACTTGCGGTTCTTGCAGGTCTGACACTCATAGGAATCGAAACGCCTTTTGCGGTCTGCTTCTTCGCTTAATTTGCCGTTATCGTAAACGGAACTTTTATTGCCGTTATCGTATCTGCCGAAAGGCATATCATTGCGGATCGGAGAATTCTCCTGCGGCTTCTGCGCTGCATTTCTTCGGTAAACGCTCATTCCGTAAGACGGACTGCCGTATCCTGCGCTGTTATCGGATATTCCTACTCCTATCGGTGAAATATACATACGCTTCCCTCCTTGCCGAACATCGATACTTTTTAAAATCATACCACATTTTTCTCATAAAATCAATGGTTATTCTGCACATTCCGCGGCAGTGATATTTGGGCAATACTATGCAATTTTCCTATCCGCTCCGCAAGACCCGAATATTTTCACGGCTTCCGGAATAGTCTTTACTGAAACTGTTCGTAACGGGAGGAGTCAATATGCGGCGGAAAAGCGCGGCGGAACATCTGCGGAATGAGCGGATAATTCTTGTTATCTGCACGGTGCTTGCGTTTGTGGGAGCAATTTTCACGGCAAGCGTGCTGTTTTCTGCAATTGCATCGGCTATAGATCTGAGCGATGGGACTTTCACGGTAATGTCAAGTTTTGCGCTATGCGCGGGGTGCTTTTCGGCAGGAGCCGCCGCCGCGAAAAGACGCGGCAGGAACGGCATTAAAACAGGTCTTGCCTGCGGCGGGATAATTTTTTTATTTACGCTTATCTTCGGACTTATCTTTGTAAAAAGCTTCTCAGTCGGGGGATTTTTTACAAAAATATTAATAATTTTTATATGTTCTGCCCTCGGTGGTATATTTGGTGTAAATTCTCCCCAAAGATTTCGTTAAAATGACTATTGAAATATGTCGGATAATGTGGTATAATTATCATAATATTTTTTTTGGAGGTTTTTCCAATGAAGCACATTGTCACCATCAACAAGGCAAATCTCAAAACTACCGCTGCCAAGGGCGGCTGCGGAAAGTGTCAGGCTTCCTGCCAGTCTGCGTGCAAAACTTCCTGCACTGTTGCTAACCAGAAGTGCGAGAAGTAAATGATACCATCGGCGGTTTGCGGCATTCTTAACGCCGCAAACCCTGTATCGGCATCTTTGCGGGAAGGTAAGGGGCAGAAATGTCCCTTATTTGCTTTTTACGGAATAAAAAAGGGGATCTTTATATGATACATAAATACAAACTGAACGGCTTGAATATCGTTCTTGACGTACACAGCGGCGGAGTCCATCTTGTGGACGAGATAACCTACGATCTTCTGGACAACGTTGAACCGCCTTTCGAGGAGGAATGTCCGCAGTGGGTCATTGAAAAGATGATGCGCTTCCACGACGAACGGGACGTTGTTACAAGCTACAAGGAAATAGTTCAGCTTTACAAGGAAGGCATACTCTTTTCCGAGGACGACTATGAGAAATTCGCCGCCTACTCGGTGGCTGCGCCCGTTAAGGCTATGTGCCTTTTGGTGGAGCAGGACTGCAATCTTCGCTGCGAATACTGTTTCGCTTCCACAGGCGACTACGGTCTGGGAAAACGTATGCATATGAGTTTTGAAACAGGAAAAAAGGCTATGGATTTCCTGCTTGAAAACTCGGGCGACAGGGAGAATCTGGAACTTGACTTCTTCGGCGGCGAACCGCTTATGAACTGGGACGTTGTAAAGCAGCTTGTGGAGTACGGCAGGAGCCGCGAAAAGGAGTTCGGAAAACGTTTCAGATTTACCATAACCACAAACGGAATGCTGCTCGACAGGGAGAAAATGGATTTTATAAACAAGGAAATGTCCAATGTGGTGCTTTCTGTAGACGGCAGAAAGGACGTCAACGACCGTGTGAGAAAGCGTGTGGACGGCACAGGCTGTTACGACCGTATCATGGACAAGTACAAAGAGTTGGCAGAACTCCGTAACTACGAAAATTACTACGTCCGCGGAACATTCACAAAATATAATCTTGACTTTGCGGAAGATGTTGTCCACCTTTATAATGAAGGATTTGACCAGATCTCCGTTGAACCTGTAGTCTGCGACCCTTCCATGCCCTATGCCCTCACCGAAAAGGAGCTTCCCGCCATATTCTCGGAATATGAACGCCTTGCAAATATCATTCTCGAACACGACAAGCAGGGAAAGCATTTCAACTTCTTCCACTTCATGCTTGACTTGGATCAGGGGCCCTGCGCAATAAAGCGTCTGCGGGGCTGCGGCAGCGGAAATGAGTATGTTGCTATAACTCCCGAGGGAGATATTTACCCTTGCCACCAATTTGTGGGAATTGACAGGTACAAAATGGGAAATATCAACGAAGGCACGTTCAACACCGACATCAAAAAGGAATTTGCGGCGGCGCACATCTATTCAAAAGAGGACTGTAAGAAGTGCTGGGCGAAATTCTATTGCAGCGGCGGCTGCAACGCAAACAACTACATTTACACGGGAAATATCCTTACCGCCCACAAGCTTTCCTGCGAAACGGAGAAAAAACGTCTGGAATGCGCGATCATGATAAAAGCAGCAAAAGCTGCGGAGGAAGCAAATGCCGAAATTTGAGGTAAAAGCTGACGAACGGAAGATCCGTCAGCTTGAAAAGGACATCAGAAAAATGCAGAAAGACCTTGACAGGACTTTCGCGGAGACCGAAGAAAAGCCAAAAACCAACGGGATACTGCTGATAATATCAATTGCGGCTGCTTTTGCAGCCATCGTACTGCTTATTATCCTGATCCTGATATTAATGTAAGGGAGAATTCAAAATGGAAGATCATAAAAGAAGGGACAAGATAAATTATTATCTTGATATAGCGGAAACAGTTCTTGAGCGCAGCACCTGCCTGCGGAGACATTTCGGAGCGATAATCGTCAGCAATGACAGGATAATCTCCACAGGATATGTGGGCGCGCCAAGAGGACGTTCAAACTGCATAGACTTAGGCTACTGCACCCGTGAGAAGCTGAACATTCCCAAAGGACAGCGTTACGAGCTCTGCCGCAGCGTTCATGCCGAAGCGAACGCAATAATTGCAGCTTCTCGGCAGGATATGCTTGGTGCGACCTTGTACCTTGCCTGTCACGATGCAAAAACGGGCGAACTTGACGGAAATGTTGAGCCTTGCTCCATGTGCAAGAGAATGATAATAAACGCGGGGATCACCACAGTTATCATAAGAAACACCAAAGAGACATACACCACCATAAATGTTGAAAACTGGATCGAAAACGACGAGTCCATAAACGGCACTGACGGGTATTGATAATACGGGAGCGAAAGCCTGAAAAGCGAACGCTCCCATTTTTATACAGTTAAAAAGTAACACAATTATTACAGTTTTGAAACATTCGCAAAAAAGCCTTGAAAAAGTTACTGAATTGATATATAATATATTTGTGTCATACAAAAATGAAAGGAGTGCGCCGAATGTTCAAAAAGCTGCTGAAACTGATCTTGCAGTATCTTCATAAACTTGATAAGCCGCTTTTTGTTTCCGTCTGCGGAGTTTCAGCGTTTTCGGTGCTTATGCTCTATTCAATGGTGCACAATGACGTTGCGGGCAAGCCCTCAATGTATAAGATACAGTTCATCTGCCTGTGCGCGGGAGGGATCATCGCCCTTGTAATGTCCGCACTTGACTACCATAAATTCATAAAACTATGGTTCCTTTACGTTCCCGCAACGCTGGGACTCACTCTGCTGACATTCACTTCACTTGTCTATAAGCCCGACGAAAGCGCAGACGACGCCGCTTGGATCGATCTCGGCTTCACAACCGTGCAGCCGTCGGAATTTCTGAAGATCGCATTTATAATGTCCTTTGCCCTGCACCTTTCCAAAGTCGGTGAAAAGATCAATCATATAGGAAATGTCGCGCTTCTCTGCCTGCACGGAGCAATTCCCACGCTTATCGTTGTTGCGCAGGGCGATGACGGAACGGCTGTTGTATTTTTCTTCATGTTCGTGTGTATGATGTTCGCGGCGGGACTTTCGTGGAAATATATACTCCCCTGCGTAATTGCCGCTCCTGCGGCAGTATGGGTGCTATGGAACAAAATAATGCTGCCCCATCAGAAAATGCGTTTTCTTGTGCTTTTTGAAGAAGATCCCATGAGCAATCCCGATTTTGCGACTATTGCATATCAGCAATACTGGGGGAAACTTGCCCTCGGGTCGGGACAGGTTTTCGGAAAAGGCATATTTGCGGAGGAATATGTTCACGTTCCATATGTGCAGAACGATTTCATCTTCACCTATGTGGGACAGTGCTTCGGATTTATCGGCTGCGTGATACTTGTGGCAGTCCTTGCCTATATCTGCATGAAGATAGTAGCCGACAGCCGCATTGCAAAAGATCCTCTGGGTAAATACATCTGCATAGGCGTTTTCGCCATGATGTTCATACACTGCGTTCTCAATCTGGGAATGGTACTCGGGGTAATGCCCGTTATCGGTCTGCCGCTGCCGTTCATAAGTCAGGGCGGGTCAAGCATGGTAAGTATGTTCATAAGCATCGGTCTGGTAATGAGCACATATTCGCATTCCGAGAAAAAATACCGTATGTTCTACGATGCGGGGTAACCATATTGTAAAGGAGAATCTGTAATGAAAAACAATGAAAACACACTTGCAAAATTATACGGGGAAAAGGCAGTTCCCGCCCAGAAGGAACGTTACGAAAAGGCGGAAAAAGCCTTTGAGGAGCTTTTCGGAAACGCGGAAAATGCTATGATATTCTCAGCTTCGGGAAGAACGGAAGTGGGGGGAAATCACACCGACCACAATCGGGGAAAAGTCCTTGCGGCGGCGGTAAGTCTTGACGTTATAGCCTTTGTAATTCCCACAGACGACGGAATTATTACCGTAAAATCGGAAGGTTTCCCGCAGGATATTGTGGATACTTCCGACCTCTCGGTCAAGGAATCCGATAAAAACACTTCCGCGGCGCTTATAAGAGGCGTTGCGGACGGTCTGAAAAAGGACGGCTTCAAGATCGGCGGTTTCAAAGCATACACCACCTCCAACGTTTTAAAGGGCAGCGGAATATCTTCCTCTGCGGCTTTTGAAGTGCTTATAGGAACTATCCTTTCCCACATCTACAACGGCGGAAATGTCAGCGCAGTAAAGATCGCACAGATCGCACAGTATGCAGAGAATGTCCACTTCGGAAAGCCCAGCGGACTTATGGATCAGATGGCTTCTTCCGTGGGCGGATTCATCGAGATCGACTTCCGCGACACGGAAAACCCTGTTATAGACTCGATCAGCTACGATTTTGCCGGATCGGAACACAGCCTTTGCATTGTTGACACCAAGGGGAATCATGCGGATCTTACTCCCGAATATGCCGCGATCCCCGCAGAAATGAAGTCTGTGGCAAAATTCTTCGGAAAAAATGAACTTCGGGATATTTCCAAGGAAATGCTGTGGGAAAATATTGCGGAAGTGCGCAATGCATGCGGAGACAGAGCCGTTTCACGAGCTTTCCATTTCTTTGACGAGAACGACCGAGCCGACCGTGAAGCGGAAGCGCTGCGGAAAGGTGATCTTGAAGGATTCCTGAAAGTCGTTTCGGAAAGCGGGAACAGTTCTTTCAAATATTTGCAGAATATATTTGCGGTCACCGCTCCCCGGGAGCAGGGTGTTGTTCTGGGGCTTTACACCGCGGAGAATATTCTCAAAGGACGGGGCGCGTGCCGCGTTCACGGCGGAGGATTTGCAGGAACTATACAGGCATTCGTTCCAAATGATCTGCTAAACGAATTCATCGAAAAGATGGAACACCTTTTCGGAAAGGGCAGCTGTTATGATCTTTATATCCGTCCTGTAGGAGGAACTCGCGTACAGTAAGCTTTTTTCCCATTTTGCGGCGGAAAAAATTTGTGCAAAATTACCTTTGACACCTTTCCCCAAAACGGATATAATAAAAATATGATGTGCAGCCAAAGGCGTAAGTCCGGTCATGCTGCACACTGTTTTTATGCTTTTATGCGCAAAGAGCGTGCAGTTCAGGCTGCGCGCTTTTTTAATTTTATTGAGGAGAGATCATAATGGAACAAAGTTCAAACAAAATGGCGTCAGCACCCGTGGGCAGGCTGATGCTTTCAATGGGAATACCAATGATAGTTTCAATGGTATTACAGGCAGTCTACAACATAGTTGACAGCGCGTTCGTTTCAAACATGAGTACAAACGGCGAAGCGGCTCTCAACGCGCTGACTCTGGCATTTCCGCTGCAAATTCTCATGGTGGCGGTTGGTATCGGCACAGGCGTGGGCGCAAACGTCCTCGTTGCAAAAAGTCTGGGCATGGGAAACAGCGGACGCGCCGACAAAGCCGCAGGAAACGCCGTTTTCCTTGCGGTGATTATATATGTGCTTTTCCTGCTGTTCGGGATATTCGGCGCTGGAGCATATATCCGCTCCCAGACCGAAAATCCCGTAATTGCGCAGATGGGTACGGATTATCTGAAAATATGCTGCGTGTTCTCTTTCGGAATGTCGCTGTTTGCGGTCTATGAAAAGCTGCTGCAATCCACGGGACATTCGCTTTTTTCCACAATTGCCCAGATAGCAGGCGCAGTGACAAACATTATCCTTGACCCGATACTGATCTACGGCTTGATCGGCTTTCCCGAAATGGGAGTTAAAGGCGCAGCTTACGCCACAGTTATCGGACAGATAGTGTCCTTCGTGACGGCGCTCATCTTCCACCTGAAAGTCAACAAGGAGATCCGCAACGATATATGCAATTTCAGACCGTCACTGAACGTGATAAAGGATATTTATTCCATCGGACTGCCTGCAATAATTTCACAGGCGCTCATTTCAGTAATGACATACGGGCTGAATCTCATTTTCGGAAGCATAAGCGAAGCAATGGTAACAGCTTACGGACTTTACTATAAAATACAGCAGTTCCTGCTGTTTGCGGCGTTCGGTATGCGCGACGCGATAATGCCCGTGACGGCGTTCAGCTACGGTATGGGCGACAGGAACAGAGTCCGCGAATGCGTCAAGTACGGACAAATTTACACGGCGATCATCATGCTTGCAGGATTTATCATAATAGAACTTTTCGCCGTGCCGTTTTCTGACATTTTCGGGCTTTCGGGAGAAACGCAGCAGCTTTGCATCAGCGCAATGCATATAATTTCAATATGCTTTGTATTTGCAGGCGTAAACATCGCATTTCAGGGAGTTTTCCAAGCAATGGACGGCGGTGTGGAATCACTTGTTATCTCGGTTTGCAGGCAGGTGCTGTTCATATTCCCCTTTGCGCTTATTTTCGCGAAAATTGCAAAAGCGGATCCCGACATGATCCGCCTGTCATGGGCAACATTCCCCATAGCTGAGATCATGACCGCCGTTATCGGAGTAATGCTTTTCAGACACATTCTCAGCAAAAACAGAGCAGAAAGTTGATTTTCCAACAAAAACGGCTCCGCAAAACGCGGAGCCGCACTTTTTATTACGTTTAAGATCAAGCCTTGCCGACAGAACCGAAAAGTTCCATCTTTTCCTTGACTGTAGCCTTGATAGCTTCAAAGCCGGGAGCAAGAAGTTTTCTCGGGTCAAAGCCCTTGCCCTGCTGATCCTTGCCTGCTTCAATGTATGTTCTTGTAGCAGCCGCAAAGGAAAGCTGACACTCGGTATTAACGTTGATCTTTGCAACGCCGAGGGAAATTGCTTTCTTTATCATATCTTCGGGAATACCCGTACCGCCGTGGAGAACTAAAGGCATATCGCCGACTTTGTCCTTGACTGCCGCGAGAGTTTCAAAGGAAAGACCTTCCCAGTTATCGGGATATTTGCCGTGGATATTTCCGATACCCGCCGCAAGCATTGTAACGCCAAGATCAGCGATCTGCTTGCACTCGTTGGGATCTGCGCATTCGCCCTTGCCGATAACGCCGTCCTCTTCGCCGCCGATAGCGCCGACTTCCGCTTCAAGGGAAATTCCCAGAACGTCACAGGCATTTACAAGAGCAGTTGTCTTAGCAATATTTTCCTCTATAGGATAGTGAGAACCATCGAACATTATAGATGAGAAACCTGCATTAATGCAAGCCTTTGCGCCTTCAAAAGAGCCGTGGTCGAGGTGGAGCGCAACGGGAACGGTGATCTTCAGTTCTTCCATCATGCCGTTGACCATACCCACAACGGTCTTATAGCCGCACATATACTTTCCTGCGCCTTCGGAAACGCCGAGGATAACGGGAGACTTCAGCTCTTCGGCTGTAAGGAGAATGGCTTTTGTCCATTCCAGATTGTTGATGTTGAACTGACCTACAGCATACTTTCCGTCACGGGCTTTGTTGAGCATTTCTTTTGCAGAAACAAGTTTTGACATGGTAAACACGATCCTTTCGCGGGATATGGCATATCCCGATTATTTTAATATTACTATTTAATTATAACCCATACGGCAGAAAAATGCAAGCACTTTGCCAAAATTTATTTTGCATTATTACAGGCAGGATATTCCGGAAATGCGCACAAACTTTCCCGTTTATGTGAAATTTATACAAAATGCAGCTATCCCGAAAATATAATTGTATGATTTCAACAAAAATCAAAAAAGCTCTTGACAGGAAGATATTTCAGGTGTATTATATTAACATAGCCTACTAAATACATATGATTTATGTATATAGTAAAATAATACCGACCTGATCGGAATACTATAAAATTCGGAGGTAATGTAAAATGAGTAATTTTTCGGAAAGAGATCTCAGATTTGAAACAAAACAGCTTCATATCGGGCAGGGAAACGCAGATCCTGTAACAGACGCGCGGGCTGTGCCTATCTATGCGTCAACGTCCTTCGTTTTCCACAATTCACAGCACGCCGCGGACAGATTTGCCCTTAAAGACGCGGGAAACATCTACGGACGTCTCACCAACCCCACGCAGGATATTTTCGAGCAGAGAATTGCCGCTCTGGAAGGCGGAGTCGCCGCTCTTGCCGTTGCTTCGGGAGCAGCGGCTATAACATACACTATCCAGAACCTTGCTCATGCGGGAGATCATATCGTCGCTTCTAAGACCATCTACGGCGGAACTTACAATCTTCTTGAACACACCCTGCCCGAGTACGGCATTTCCACAACTTTCGTTGATCCCGATGAGGAAAATTCCTTTGAAAACGCGATCCGCGAAAACACCAAGGCAATTTTCATCGAAACTCTCGGCAACCCCAATTCAAATATCATCGACATTGAAAAAATTGCAGAAATCGCCCATAAACACAAGATCCCGCTTGTTATCGACAACACCTTTGCAACGCCTTACCTTGTGCATCCTATCGAATACGGCGCGGATATTGTTGTTCATTCCGCAACAAAATTTATCGGCGGACACGGAACGGCAATAGGCGGCGTTATTGTTGACAGCGGAAAATTTGACTGGGAAGCAAGCGGAAAGTTCCCTTCCCTTACCGAACCGAACCCCAGCTATCACGGAGTAAGCTTCACAAAAGCAGTGGGAGCTGCGGCATTTGTCACAAAGATACGAGCAATTCTCCTGAGAGACACGGGAGCAACGCTTTCACCGTTCCATGCGTTCCTGTTCTTACAGGGACTGGAAACGCTTTCCCTGCGTGTTGAACGCCATGTTGAAAACGCGCTGAAAGTTGTAGATTTCCTGAAAAACCACCCGCAGGTGGAGAACGTGAACCACCCGTCTCTCGCAACAGGCGAGCAGAAACGTTTGTATGACAAATATTTCCCCAACGGCGGCGGATCCATCTTCACTTTTGAGATAAAGGGCAGCGAAGAGGACGCGAAGAAATTCATAGACAACCTGCAAATTTTCTCGCTTCTTGCAAATGTTGCGGACGTCAAGAGCCTTGTGATCCACCCCGCTTCCACCACACATTCCCAGCTTAACGAACAGGAACTGTCGGAGCAGGGCATCAAGCCCAACACCATACGTCTTTCTATCGGAACGGAGCATATTGACGATATAATTTACGATCTTGAAGAAGCGTTCAAGGCAATAAAGTAAAACAAACTTTTTTACAAGTCCGACTGCCGCCGCATACAAGGAACTTGCCCTCATAGGAATCTTCACACGTCTTTTCGGCAAATTTAGCAATTCACAGCGTTAATATATCTTAAAGATATGATTTATATATCTGATTGATAGTGTTACTTAAGGGCATATTGCTATATAATATTTGTAAATATTAATTTTTCAGGAAGATATGATATGGAACTTATCAAAGCAGGGGCTCGCATAAAAGCGGAGCGCAGACGGCAGAACATTTCGCAGGAAAAACTTTCCGAGATGGTAAACGTTACGCCCCACTATATCTACGAGATAGAACGGGGTACAAAAGCCATGTCACTGGAAACGCTTGTAAAGATCTCGGAAACGCTAAAAATTTCCACTGACTATATACTGTTCGGGGAAAACAGGATCAGCGGGGAAACGCTTTCAGAGCAGCTCAACAGCATGGACAAGGAAAGGCGTAACCGCGCGGAAAGCGCATTCAAGGCGCTTCTGCCGTATATTTTGTAAATGAAAACACAAAAACGGGACGTATGTCCCGTTTTTGCGTAAAGGAATTAAAATTATGAAAACAAAAACTTAGAAGATGTCTTGTTATTGAACTCTCGTCGACGTAAACGCCTGCGGATATATCCTCGGCAATGTTAAGATCACACACCCATGAACCTGCGGACTTCCTCCGCGCGGGCTTTGCCCATTTCGTAACCTTCCTGCCATACGGTGCGGAGAGTCTTTTCGTCCTTCTCAAAGCTGTTCAGCTTGTGTTCGGGACGGAATATCAGCGCTTTGCCGCGCCGCTCCAGTTCATTGCAGAACTCCATCTGCTTATTGTAGATCTTATGCCGCACAAGCAGCAGCATTTCGATCTCGGGGTACTTTCTGTGTACAAGCTGACTTACGGCAATATTGCCCTTGCCGCACTTTTTGACAAATCCCTGCGGTTGGGTCAGGAGAATGACCGCCTTTGAGCAGCCGTCCTTTAAAGCCTGTTTGACAGCCACTGGACAGGCAAGTCCGCCGTCAAAGTAAGGCACGCCGTTTATCATTATCGCGGGGAAATATCCCGGAATGGCGCAGGTGGCACGGAGAAAGCTGAAATTTTCATCATCTTCAAGCGCGTTGAAGAATTCCGATCTTCCCGTGAGAGCGTTTGTAACGCCCACAAGGCAGGTACCTTTGTACCTGTGGAACTCCTCATAGTCAAAGGGGACCAGCGACTGCGGGATCTCGCCGAAAACGAAATCCAGTCCGAACATACTGCGGCATTTTGCAAAATTCCGCATACCGAGATAGCGTTTATCATTGCGGTATTTTTCAAGTATTTCAATATTCCTTCCGAACTGCTTGGAAACGTATGAAACGCCGTTTGAAATACCTGCGGAAACTCCCACCACATAGGGGAACTCTATCCCCTCTTCTATAAAAGCGTCCATTATCCCCGCGGAGAATATCCCGCGGAAGGTGCCGCCTTCAAGAACAAGTCCTGTCATTACAGGTCACTCCTTAATTTTTAGAATGTCTGGGAACAGCGTAAAGCTTGCTCAGAAGCTCGTCAATGTCAACCGGCTTTGAAATGAAATCGTCCATGCCGCTTGCAAACGCCTTTTCCCGCTCTTCGTTGAAAGAATTTGCAGTGCAGGCGAAGATCTTGACGGTCTTTGCGTCCTCCCGATCAAGGGCGCGGATAGCTTTTGAAGTTTCAAATCCGTCCAGTTCGGGCATGAGCAGATCCATAAGGATCACGTCATAGCCGTGCGGTTCGGAGTCGGAAAACATCTGCAAAGCTTTTTTGCCGTTTTCCGCAATATCCGCTTCAAAGCCGTCGCTTTTCAGCAGTTCGAGGATGATCTCGCCGTTCAGTTCGTTATCCTCCGCCACAAGTACCCGCGGACGGTCCCAGCGCGTTCCGTTCCGTGAAAGATCCCTGGGTTTTCCCGTTATCTTTCCCGGGAAGGTGAATGTGAAGGTGCTTCCCTTTCCTTTTTCGCTGGTGCAGGTAAGATCGCCGTTCATAAGCAGCGCAAGTTCCCTGCTTATGGAAAGTCCAAGACCTGTTCCCTGATTTCCCTTTGAAACAGTTTCAAGCTCCCTTGCAAAAACGTCAAATATCCGCTTGCGGAATTCTTCGCTCATGCCCTTTCCCGTATCGGTAACGGAAGCCGTTGTAACAACATTTTCCTCGCCGTCAAGCTGCTGAGTTACGGAAAGTTCCACAACTCCGCCTTCGGGAGTGAATTTGCGGGCATTGTCCAGAAGGCTGAGAAGCACCTGCTGGATCCGCACGCCGTCCCCGATGATGTACGGATACGGTATTTCGGAATTGAAAGTATAGGTAAGATCCCTGTCGGACACAGAACCCTGCATAACGGAATTCACCGTTTCCACAATAAGCGTAAGGTCGATGGGCTCTTCGTTTAGTTTCATTGTATGGCTGCGGAGCTGCGACGAATCGAGAATATCATTGACAAGCGACAGCAGATATTTTGCCGTAACGGAAGATTGCCGTATATAGCCTTCAAGCTTGTCCTTGTCGTCTATCTGACGGGTCATAAGGTAATTCAGTCCCACAAGACCATTGAGCGGAGTGCGTATCTCGTGGCTCATGGTGGAAAGGAACTGTCCTTTTGCCTTCTCCTCCGCCCTTGCCGCAGCAATATGTATATGCTGGCGCGAAAGTATCACCATCAGCAGGATTATCACCAGAAACGCCGCCGCAAGCATTATAACGCTGTACCTGTATTTGCTGACAAAATCGTAGAATGTGTATTCATACTGATTTTCCATAACGCCTTCAATGATGTAGCTTCCGACTTCATCATCATTCATGCAGGCAATGGATCTGTCGAGAATGTTGATAAGAGTCTGTCCGTCCTCCTGAGAAAGTCCGCCGCTGCCGTCGATCGAGACCACCGCCGAAAAGCAGAGCTTATCATCAAGTCCCGAGATGGGAACGACTTTCAGGCTTTCGTAGCGGGGTTTTGAGAGCCAGTATTCAACAACATACTGATTCATTATAAGTATATCGGAATCGCCCGAGTCCACCGCGTCAAGGCAGTCCTGAATACTGTCATAATCCTTTAGTTCAAAGCTTGGGAACATACCCGCAAGCACTTTTTTGAGGGTCTGTGAACCTGTGGAAACGGCGGCTTTCAGATTTGCGCCGTATCTGAAATTAAGGTCGTTCCTTGCAACTATGACCTTTCGGCTGGAAAGATATGGTTCGCTTATAAGTATACCGCGGGCGTGCTTGTTTTCCTCGTTGTACTCAACGCTCGTAACCAGATCAAGCTTTTCCCCCAGAAGATAGTCGTAGGTAACATCGCCTGTGGGAAGCGCAACATATTCAAACTCGATCCCCGAGATCTCGCTGATACGGTCGAAGATATATCGTGAAATACCGCCCGAACTGCCGTTTTCATCGGCAAAAGATACCGGGATACGATCCTGAACGAAGCCGACTCTCACCGATCTGTGGGAAGCTATATACTGTTTCTCCTCATCGGTAAAAGCGGGATCTGTCTGCGCCGCATCTTCGGCAAAGGCGGCATACGGCATAAATGCTCCCAAAGCCATTATCAAAGCACATATCAGCCGGAAAAATCTGCGCGCCACGTTGACTTCCCCCTTTTGGAAAACTGTACAATTCAATTATACCCCCGTAATTCCGATTTGTCAATGACTGTCTGCGGATAAAATTCCATCTTCGGATATGAGTTCAGACTTCCGCTCCGTTCTCCGCAGTTTCCAAGGCTTCTCTGCACGGCTCTTCGGAAGGCAAACGCCTGAAAAACATTATCCCGAAAGGGATCGTTACGGGCAGCGACAGAAGCAGCGACACAGGCTGCGCTTCTTGTATCCCCGCAAGCCCGCGTATCCGCGAAAGTATCAGAAGCGCGGGTATGAAAAACAGTCCGTTTCTTAATGCGGAAAGTATGGACGCTCCCAGTCTTTTTCCCGTACTCTGGAAAAGCATTTCAATTGTCATGCAGGGCGGAAGAACGATATGAGCAAGCGCCTGAAGTCTTAACGCCCGCGTTCCTATCCTTATTACCTCCGCATCGTCACGGAATATGCCGATAAGATCTTCCGAGAATATCATCAGCAGCGTGCAGCCCGCAATGATGATCCCTTCCGACATTGCCACCGTGAAAACGAACGCTTTCCGCAGGCGGGAATATTTCCCCGCCCCGTAATTGAAACCCGAAACAGGCTGAAATCCCTGTCCTATGCCCAGCGCGACCGAGAACGCAAAGAATATTATCCTCGTTACAATGCTCATTGCCGCAACTGCCGCATCTCCGTAGACCGCACAGCAGGAGTTCAGCAGAACGGTGGTAAAGCTGTTCAGTCCCTGTCTTAACAGACTGGGGAATCCCGTTGCCATGATGTTTCCGAGCATGGATATACTTCCGCCTGCGATCCCGCCGAAGCTGAGTTTCGAGTCGGTTTTCCCCGCAAGGAACATTCCCGCAAGTATGCACCAACCCACTATCTGACTGAGTGCTGTGGAAATGCCCGCTCCCGCGATACCCATATCCAGCGCGAACATAAATATCGGGTCGCCTATCATGTTAAGGACCGCGCCTGTCATAAGTCCGATCATTCCAAGAGAAGCACGTCCTTCATAGCGGAGAATGTTGTTGAGCGTGAGACTTGAACTCATGAACGGCGAAGCTATGAGTATGTATGAAATATAAGTTTTTGCGTATGGAGCGATGGTATCCGTGCTTCCCAGAAGATATACTATATCGTCAAGGAACAGGAAACCTATCAGCGTTATGATAAGTCCGCAGAGAAACGACGCCGCAAATCCCAGAGACGCGTGTACCGAAGCGGACTCCTTATCCTGCTTTCCGAGGGCGCGGGAAATTATGCTGCCCGTGCCTTGCCCGAACATGAACCCGAACGCCTGTATTATTGCCATAAATCCGAAAACGACTCCCACCGCGCCGCTTGCGCTGTTGCCGAGCTGACCCACAAAAGCCGTATCCACAAGGTTGTAGATGTTTGTCACAAGCATTGAGATCACCGTCGGTACAGACAATGTGATTATAAGCTTCGGGATAGGCGTTTCCGTCATTTTGTCATATTGTGTCATTAACTTTCCTCTTTTCACGATTTTATGCAAAACACAGGGACTGCCGATATTTCCGCAGTCCCCGATATTTATCCGTTTACAGTTTTCAGCCGATGGTCAAACTCCTCCGCGGGGATCGGCTTTGAATAGTAGAATCCCTGCGCCGAATCGCAGCCGCAGTGACTGAGAAATTCTGCCTGTTCCCCCGTTTCAACGCCCTCGGCGATTATCCCCAGACCTATGTCTCTTGACATTGATATAGTATGTTCAATTATCTTCCGTCCCCTGTCGGAATCCATAAATTCTTCCAGAAAATGCCTGTCTATCTTTAACACGTCAAAAGGCGTGGATTTCAGCATATTCAAAGACGAATACCCCGAGCCGAAATCGTCCATAAGCATTGTGAATCCTGCTTTCTTCATGTCCTTTACAATGTCCTCAACGCCGTTCGGGTCGGCAGTTTCGGTAATTTCCAGTTCAAGCATATGTATGGGAATGTCATATTTCCCCACAAGCCGCAGAAGTTCTCCCACAACATCGTAGCTGTGGACGTACTCGCGGGAAATATTAACTGAGATCGGAACAGGCTCAATGCCGTTGTCAATAAGCTCGCGGATCTTTTTGCAGGCTTCCTCCCAGATAAAGCGGTCAAGGGTGAGGATAAAGCCGTTCTCCTCAAACACGGGGATAAATTCCGCAGGCGGGATCATTCCCTTTTCGGGGTGGATCCACCTTGCAAGAGCTTCCGCGCCGATGATCCTGTTGGTGCTGATGGAATATTTCGGCTGAAGATACATCACAAACTCATGATCCAGCAGCGCATTCTGCATAGATTCCTCGATCGCCTGCTTTTTGTGGAGTTCCGACTTCATGGAGCTTTCGTAAAAAAGCACATTTTCCATCGCGTTGCCCTTTATGAGCTGACGTGCAAGAGAAGCGTTGTCGCCGTGCCGCCTTGTGTGGAGCGTTCTGTCATCGACTACCGCAACTCCGAATATAAGGCGGTACTCCATTCCCTTATATCCGCAAAGCATACTTTCTATCCTTCTGATAAACGCGATGATCTCATCTTTTGTATCAAAAGGAGTAACTATCATGAAAACGTCCGCCGTCAATCGGCAGAACGGCTGTTCATCTGTGCAGACGATGGCAAGGGAATCGTTTATGAACCGTAAAAGCTCGTCGCCTTTGTCAACGCCGTAAATTTCGTTGACAAGCTTGAAACGCTCAACATCAAACTGTATGAAAGCAATATCCCTGTCGGGGTTTGAATCTATGACATGGCGGCAGCGTTTGGAAAAGATCTTGGGATTTTTGTCCGATGAGAAATTCTGCAGCACTTCCCTGTCAAAAATTTCCTTCGGAGCATACGGACGTATATTATAATGTATATCGGTGATCCTGCCGTTTTCGTCCCGCCTGAAGAAAGCGTGCAGATGGCACATTCTGAAATCGTCCGTTCCGGGAAGTTTCGCGGAAATATCCGTGCTGAGACTGTTGCTGTCCGTTCCGTTAAGGATACCCTCGTTGATGCGTTCGCAGAACACATCAAGAACGTTCAGGGAATCATCGCTGATGATCTTCTTTTCTTTCAGCATACTGCGTATACCCGTGTAATTCTCCGCATCAAACGACTCGGAAAGCGACAGCAGCTTGTTATCCGCAATATTATTGTAAAAATGAACGGTCTCCCTGTCCTGCATTATGATATTTACAAGACGCGATCCATATTCAGAAGGAAATTCATTTTTCACAAAGATCCGCTCCCCGCATAAAATACTGTTTTAAAAATTATACCACAGTAAAAAGCAGATTACAAGTACAATTTATTATCAATTATTTAATTCATGAATGATCCTTCAGCCAGCAGAGAGCGTTGTTGGCATGAGCCGCGCTTCCCAGATACAGCACGGAATCGTCAAAGCGCACCTGCGGGTGGTGCTGTCCGAAAGTGTAGCCGTCCTTGGAGCTGCCCGCAGTCAGGAACATACTCACCGTGGGAACGTGATGGCTCACAAAGGCAAAATCCTCGCTTCCGCCGCCTGCTTTTCCGCCGGAAACGACAGAAAGGTCGATGGCGCTTTCTCCGAAAAGGGACTTCATATATCCGAGAGTGTCCGCCGCAAGAGCGGGATCTATCACCATGCAGGGGCAAAAGTCGTAGAACTCGGTCTTTACCTCGCAGCGGAACGCCGCGGCTATTCCCCCGCAGATCTGCTCCATGCGCGTTTTTATAAGTTTTCCCACAGCATTGTCGGGGTCGGTGGTGCGGATAGTTCCCCACATTTCGGCGGTGTCGGGGATAACATTTGAAGCTTTTCCCGCTTCAAAACGTCCCGTGGTGAAAATGCCGAACTGGTTCCCTTCCAGCTCGCGGCTGTTGATCTCCTGAAGCGCGATATGCATATGCGCAGCGGCAGTTATGGGATCAATTGCTTCATGGGGCGTGGAACCGTGTCCGCCCTTGCCTTTTACGGTGATGTGGTACTGTTCGCAGGAAGTTGAAGAGATTCCGCCGCCTGCTACCATGAATGTTCCCGAAGGAAGCGGCATTCCCGCAGTGACGTGGATCATCATTGCCGCATCGACTTTCGGATCTTCAAGAAGTCCCGCGGCGAGCATATCGGGAGAGCCTTGGAAGATCTCCTCGGCGGGCTGGAATTCAAGCTTTACCGTTCCGCAGATCTCGCTTTCATGGGCTTTTAACAGCTTTGCCGCGCCAAGGAGCATGGCGGTGTGCATATCGTGACCGCAGCCGTGCATTTTCCCCGGGACGGTGCTGCGGTAATCGACATCAGCCTGCTCGTCCATGTTGAGCGCGTCCATATCAGCGCGGAGAAGAAGAGTTTTTCCGGGAGTTTTCCCGCCTGCAAGGGCAACGATCCCTGCTTTTCCCATTTCCACGGGAGAATAGCCCATTTCCTCTAATTTTTTCTTTACAAAAGCCTTTGTTTTGGGAATATCAAAGCCCGTTTCGGGATTCCTGTGGATCTCGCGGCGTATCTCCGCAAGTTCCGGCTGCAAACTTTTTGCTTCGTTCAGTATATCCATTTCAAATACTTCCTTTCAGATACTATAGTTATATTTTAATACATAATGACGGAAGAGTCAAGAGATACGCCTGTTTATTCTCCGTCAATAAAAATGAAAATTTTTTTTAGCTTTTTTAATCAAAATAGCGATATTTTGTTAAATTTACAATTGTGTAATTATTAAGACATTGTATGTTAATTTATTGTGCGGCGATTTCTGTTATAATAAGTATTGTATACAGTTTTTAATATATTCATGCTACTTTTTCTGCGAATAAAGCTACTTGGCTGTTACAATGCGCACCCGTAACCAATGCGGACGCTCAAGACCGCTCAACCGCACTTCACAGAACAGCACTATGAAAGGATGATCAAATTATGTCACTCGGAAAAGTTTTAGTAGTCGATGACGACAACAACATCTGCGAACTTCTGAAGCTCTATCTCGAAAAAGAAGGCTGGGGGGTTATTATTTCTCATGACGGCGAAGAGGCTGTAGTTAAATTCAACGCCCTTAAGCCCGACATCGTCCTTCTGGACATCATGCTTCCCGAACTGGACGGCTGGCAGGTTTGCCGCGAGATAAGAAAGAAATCAAATGTACCTATCATCATGATAACCGCAAAGAGCGAAACTTTCGACAAAGTCCTCGGTCTGGAACTGGGCGCGGACGACTATATCGTCAAGCCCTTCGATACCAAGGAAGTTATTGCAAGAATAAAGGCTGTTGCCCGCCGCATAGGTCAGTCGGGCGCAGAATCCGAGATCAAGGAAGTACGCTATGACAAGCTCGTTGTCAATATGACAAGATACGAACTCCGCGTTGACGGAAAAGTCATGGATACTCCTCCCAAGGAACTGGAACTCCTGTTCTACCTCGCTTCCAACCCCAACCGCGTTTATACCCGCGATCAGCTCCTTGATGAAGTATGGGGATTTGAATACTACGGCGATTCAAGAACTATTGATGTTCATATCAAACGTCTGCGCGAAAAGCTCGAGGGAGTTTCCGAAAAGTGGGCTCTCAAAACCGTATGGGGCGTAGGCTATAAATTTGAAGCTGACGAGGACGCCAATGCGTAAAAGCATTTCAGGTGAGTTCTTTTATCTCAGTTCGGTGTTCCTTGCCGCAGCTGTTGTCTGCATCGGCACTGTCCTGCTTGTGGTCTCGGGCGAATATTACAAGTCCGACAGGCACAAGTACCTCGATGCCCTTGTGAAAGATGCTGCAAATGCCACTGTCTCCGTCTGCGAACGGGAAGGCGGCATTGCTGACGAGGAACTTAACAGGATATATTCCGACCTGTCTGCGCTGTCGGACGCGGATTTTACACTTGTTGATGCAAACGGCGTTGCTTTGGTGTGTTCCGAAGCATCGCCGTGTTCTCATAAGGGAAAACCTTTCGGCAGCAATATCCTCGGAAAGGTAACGGAAAACGGATTCTACGAGCTGAGCAGTCTGGATAACTACTATCGGGGCGATTATTTTAACTCCGCATACAAGATCGAGCTTTTCGGAGAAACGCTCTTCGTTTTCGGACGGCTTCCGATAAACAGTCTCACCGAATATATATTAAGGCTTGTTCTGATACTGCTTGTGGTGACAGTTATCGTTCTCGGACTTGTTTTCCTGATACTTTATATGTCTACCAAGCGTATCCTCACCCCCGTCAGGGAAATGGCTATGGCTGCAAAACGCTTCGGAAAGGGCGATTTCAGCAAGAAAATAGTCGTTGCCGATGATAACGAGTTCGGCTTTCTTGCCAATTCCCTCAACAAAATGGCAGGTTCTCTCGAACATATCGATGAAACAAGACGAGCCTTTGTTTCAAACGTTTCCCACGAGCTTAAAACTCCCATGACCACCATCGGCGGATTTATTGACGGTATCCTTGACGGAACTATCCCCCCCGAAAAGCATGAACATTATCTCAGGATAGTTTCAACGGAAGTGAACCGTCTGTCGCGGCTTGTCCGCTCAATGCTGAATATTTCCAAATACGAAGCGGGAGAACTTACCATCAACAGGGAGGATTTCGATGTTGTACCTATGGTGTTCAACACGCTCTTGAATTTTGAAAAGCGGATAGACGACAAGAATGTGGAAGTCCGCGGTCTTGCAAAGCGGGAGTTCATCATAAACGCCGACGCCGATCTTATCGGTCAGGTTATCTACAATCTTGTGGAAAACGCCGTTAAATTCGTTAATGAAAACGGCTACATAGAATTTTTCTTTTCGGAAACGGACAGCATTTCTTCAATAACTATCCGCAACAGCGGCGATGGTTTAAATAAGGAAGAAATATCCAGAGTTTTCGACAGATTCTATAAAACAGACGAATCGAGAGGAATTGATCCCACAGGCGTGGGTCTGGGACTTTCCATTGTAAGTTCCCTTGTAAAGCTTCACAACGGCACTATAACCGTCCGCAGCGAACAGAGAAAATACACCGAGTTTGAAGTAACTCTCGAAAAAACAGTTGAGGAAAACAACTGATACGGAGGCTTTTTCATGGACAATTTTGATGAAAATAAAGAAGAAACGGAAGCAGATATTTACGGCATTTATGAGGATCCTGCCAATAATGCGGCGGAACCCCCCGATCCCGAAGCTCCGCCCGAAACGCCGCAGCAGGAATTGCCGCAGCAGGAAGCTCCGCAGCAGGAAGCTCCGCAGCAGGAAGGATATATTCCCGCAGAACTTGCAGCGGCGGAACCGCAGAAGCGCAGACTTTCCGCAGGCTGTCTGGGAGCGCTCATCGCCGCAGTTGTCTTTATGTTCATAATAATAGTGATACTTTCGGTGCTGATAGCGTCTTCCGCTAAGGATCTGAAAAACAACATCGACAGGCATGACGGCGTTAATGAAAATCTCGTAACGGAAAATGCCAAAAAGGTGGTTGTCAATATCCCCGTTTCGCCCAAGCCCGTGCTTGATGATGAGCTATATGCAGACAAGGAAACAGGACTTCTCACCACGGTGGGAGTTGCGGAAAAAGTCCTGCCGTCTCAGGTGAAGATAGAAATTTTCGATGATATGCCGTATACCCCTATATCCTCGGGTTCGGGAATGATCCTCACCGAGGACGGATATATCCTTACAAACGCTCATGTTGTGGACGGCGCAAAAGGAATGACCGTCAAGCTTTATGACGGAACAAGCGAAAAAGCCGAACTCATCGGCATGGACAGGAAAAGCGATCTTGCGGTGATTAGCATTTCAAGAGACGATCTTACGCCTGCCGAGATCGGAGAGTCCGCAAGTCTTTCCGTCGGAGAGGAAGTTGCTATAGCAGGCGCGGGAGCAGGTTTTGAAAATACCGTAACTTACGGACACGTTACAGGACTTGCCCGCAGCATTGATACAGACTATATGAGCAGCGCTTCCGTCAGCTGCATACAGGTCGATGCCGCGCTTAATCCGGGAAATTCAGGCGGAGCGCTTGTAAATATGTACGGTCAGGCAGTGGGAGTCGCCGTTGCGCTTATGAATCATGAAACATATGAAAATATAGGTTTTGCCATTGCCATAGACGACGCCGTTCCCATCGCGGAAGAACTCATTGCAAACGGCTATCTTTCGTCACGCTCGAGAGTGGGTATAAGCTATATTTCAATAGGAGACGCCGCCGCAAAGGAATACGGCGTCTCCGCAGGGCTCTGCGTTATGGAGATCGATCCGACAGGCGGCGTTTACAAGTCTGGGATAATCCCGTACGACATTATAACTCACATTGACGGCATGAGAGTGTTCGGAGCGGAAGATGTTGCGGAAGCGCTTGAAGGGAAACTTCCCGGAGAAACCGTGACGCTTACGGTCTTCCGAAAACACATGACGGGACAAACCGATACATTCGAGAAAGAAATAGAACTTTCGCCCGATACTTCGTCTTTATCGGGATATACAAACGACATTTCTCAGGAGGACTATTATCAGCGCGACATTGTAAGATAAATTTATCCCGTCGGAACTCAGAGTCCCGACGGGATATTTTTAATCTCCGTTCTTTATGCGCTCGGAAAGCGTGTCTATTACCGTATTCATTACCTTTATGCGGGCGTAAAGCTTGTCATTTGCTTCGATGATGTTCCAAGGCGCGGTAACTGTGGAAGTCTTGGCTATCATCTCATTGACAGCCGTCTCGTAAGCGTCCCACTTTTCGCGGTTGCGCCAGTCCTCGTCGGTGATCTTCCACTGTTTCAGAGGGTTATTTGCGCGGTCGTTGAAACGCTTTAACTGCTCGTCCTTGTCGATATGCAGCCAGAATTTCAGTATCACAGCACCGCCGCGGGCAAGTTCCGCTTCAAACTCGTTGATCTCGCGATATGCCATGTCGCAGCGTTCTTTCGGAGTAAATCCCTCTATCCGCTCAACCATTACCCTGCCGTACCATGAACGGTCAAAAATGGTAATGTGTCCCGTTTTGGGAAGATTATTCCAGAACCGCCACAGATAGTGGTGGTTCAGTTCCTTTTTATCAGGCGCGGCGATGGGAACAGCTTCATAGCCACGGGGGTCAAGTGCATAGGAAATACGCTTGATCGCTCCGCCCTTTCCTGCGGCGTCCCAACCCTCGAAAACCATTATAACGGGGATCTTCCGCTTATAGATCTTTCCGTGGAGCCTTGCAAGTTCCTTGCGGGCTTTTTTCAGTTCCTCATCGTATTTTGTGGGCTGGAGAACTTTATTTTCAAGCTTGACATCCGCAAGCGCAGGACACGGCGAAAGCGGGAAACGGCTCATTTCCGCCGCTGTGGGCTTGGGATATGTACGCTCGGAATTGATCGCGTTCGTTATCTGACTTACCAGAATATTGAAGACCTGAAAGCGGGTAAATCTTCTGTCGGTGGTATCAATTACCCGCCACGGACAGTAGGACGTACTTGTCTTTTCAAGCATATCATCAAACTGCTTGTAGTAGGCATCGTAATTCTTGTGACGTTTCTTGTCAAGCTCGGTAACGCGCCACTTTGTTGCGCTGTCCTCTTTCAGTTTGAGGAAACGCTTTTTCTGTTCTTTCCGTGAAATATGAAGGAAAAATTTTATAATAAGGTAACCGTCATCTGTAAGCTGACGTTCAAAGGTGTTTACGGTGTCAACTCTCTCCGCGTATTCGCTGTCGGAAATGCCCTCTTCCATCTTGGCAATTGCAAGTTCCTGATACCAGCTTCTGTCCATAACGGAAATAGTGCCGTACTCGGGGATATTTTCCCAGAAACGCTTCATAAGCGGGTAACGTCTTTCCGACTCGGTGGCGGGCATTGTGGAAAATACTTTGAAAAATCTGGGGTCAAGCAGCTTTATCATATCCGCAATGAGCGTGCCTTTGCCTGACGCGCCCCAACCTTCCAGAAGGATTATCACAGGCAGTTTTTTCTCGCGGATCTTCTGCTGCAAAGCGGACAGGTTCTTTTCAAGTTCGGAAGTAAGTTCTTTGTAGTCGTTGGATCTGCCCTTATCGGCAAGCGCGTTTTCAAGCATAGTATCCTCTCCCCTTCTTAATTGATCTTATACGGATTTGAGATTGTATCCCACCGGAAGATATACGGTTATGTGATCCTCGCCCGGCGCGGGATCTGCGGAATAAGTATATTCGCTTCCGCCGTAAACGATGGATCGTCTGAAACTCTGAGCCGTGTCGATCCTGCGTTTTTCAAGCGGATCGCCGAAAGGACTTACCGAGCGTATCTCTTCTATGCTGTCGGTGAAAATATTTCCGCTGTGGATAACGGTCTTGCCGTTTTTCGTTCCGATAGGGAATTCATTTCCCGAAGCTGTGTGGATATTGAAAATGCCGTTTACGATGTTAATTGTCTCCGAGCCGAAGGCGTCGCCTATTCCGACGGCGGTGTTGCCTTCGCAGACAAGATCGAAATATCCCGAATTTACGGTAACATCGGTCTTGCCGCCCATTGCGCCGATGGCAACGGAATTTTTAGCATGGATCGCAAGATCGTAGTTTCCGTCCTGAATGGAAACAAGTCCGCTGCCGTTTTCAAGAGTTCCGATAACGCAGCAGTTGTCGCCCGAGCAATCGGCAGTGATCTCCGTCTTGCATTCAATGGAAACAACGCCGTTCTTTGAACCGACGGCAACAACACTTTGTCCCGAGCTTTCAAAGCCGATCTTCGTATCATAGATCTTGATGTTTGCATTGCCCGATATTGCGCCGATTCCCACAACGGACGCGCCGCGCAGATTTGCGGAGATCTCTCCTCTTACGATCTCGATTGAAGAATCCTTTCCGCCGACTCCGCCGCCGATACCTACAATGCTGTCGCCTTTGGAAGTGATATTCACATCGCCGTCAATGTCTATCAACAGTTTTCCGAAATCCTGCTGACAGCCGCCGCCGATGATAACGCCGTTGTTTCCCGCAGCGTCAATGTTCAGGCTGCCTTTTCCCGTCAGGATAAACCTGCTCGTTTCGGGAACGCGTATACCTTCATAGGAGAAATAGCAGTTTCCTTCCGTGCTGAGCATAACTTCGCATTCTTTTCCGAGGGTCATAACAGGACCGTCCATGCCGTCAAAGTTTACGTCCTTGATGTTGACAGTGCCGCTGTAGCCGTCCTCAAAGTTTATGCGCATAGTTATGGCGCGGGTGGATTCGCCCTTTATGTATACGGGAGAAGTTCTTACATTTATATCGGTGTAGCCCCTTACCGCCAACGCAACAGCGTCAACGGGCTCCTGAGTGTCAAGGTTGAAGGTCTTGCGGGCATAGCCGACGCTCTTGATGTTTATGTCAAGGATCTCATTCTTTATGTCCGAAGGAATATCAAGCAGCAGAACGGCGTTCGGCTTGCTTGTGTAGTAACCCTGTATAAGATCGACTCCCAGAGTAATTACCGACTCTAACTCTCCCCTTGTTTCAACGCCTTCCGCAAGGACTTTTATGCCATGCTTCTTGGCAAATGTTATCATGTTTCCAACAAGCAGCTGCTTGCTGCTGTCGGAATCAATGCCGCTGAGGAGCGAACGGTCTATCTTTATGTAGTCGGGCTTGATGGAGATAAGCGAGGACTCGTTTGCATATCCCGTTCCGTAGTCGTCAAGAGCGATCTGTGCGCGCTTATCCTTGTATCTTCGGCGGAGAAGATCGATATTTTCCTGAGAGATCTGGCAGCCCTCGGTAACTTCCACAACCAATTTGTCAAAGATACCGCTGTATTCATCGAATATCCTGTGATAGTCCGACTCGGGCAGCAGGCAATTCGGTATGCTGTTTACAAAAAGCTTTCTGCTGCGGAAAATATCCTGATTTTCCGAAAGGAAAGCGATGGTATTTGAGAAAGTCAGCTTTTCGATCTCGGCAGTCATGCCCTGTTTTTCTGCAATGCTTATGGTCTCAAGCGGAGAAAGCTTGATGCCGCTGATCTCCTCGGGACGCATAAGCGCTTCATAGGCAAATATATCGCCTGTTCCCGCATCAACTATAGGCTGGAAATTGTAGCGTATGCGGTTTTCGCCGATAACGGTGTTGAACACCTGTATCTTCTTGAAATCAAACGCACTTGTGGCATAGCTTTCATTATCGAAAGCAACAGGCGTTCCCGAAGCGGAACTTTTTGCGCTGTAAGCCGCATAAGCCGATGAAGCAAGCATATTTCCCGCATCGTTCTCGTAGTTTTCGGCATTGCTCGTAAATACCGCAAAGCCGCAGTAGATACGGGCATATCCCGCGCCTTCCGCACCGAGAGCTTCTTCGGCGGCGGCAAGAAGCTTATCTGCGTACTTTTTGCAGCCCTCGTCGTAAATATCCGTAAGCAGCACGCTGAATTCATTTGTTGCCGTTCTTCCCGCAAAGATATTGTGGGGATTTTCGTAGCGTTTTACGGCGGCGCCTGTCTTTGCAACAACTTTATCCGCCGCGTCTGTGCCGTTAAAGGAGATCACCTTATCGATCCCGCTTATCAGCAGCGTTACAAGACCGATAGTGCCGTACTCGGCGGAAGTGACGGAACGGAGTTTTGAGATGAACGCTTCACGGCAGAGCAGACCCGTGTCGCTGTCGTAATATTTAAGGCTCTTGATTATATTCTTGCAGGTAACGTATTCCGAAACATCGGTAATAACGGTATATTCGTACTTGGGAGTGTCAAATGTACGCAGTCTGAACCACACCTCGGGCTTTGCGGACATATAAACATCATTATCTGCGTCCCCGGGGCAGGAAATAAGTTCCGACATCAGATTTTTCCGATCGGAGCTGTCTATAGTGCTTCCGACAGTGTCTATGCCTGTTATCCCTGCAAAATTCCCCGATATGTGCGCTTCATCGGCAGCTTTGTCGTAGCAAATCCATGCATGATCGTCAATGCTTTCCGCAAGTTTTTCCACGGCATCGGCATTGTTTCTCATTTTTGTGAAAATGTGATTCAGCAGGAAGATAAGTCCCACTGCAAAAACTATGGAAGCAGTTATCACCGCGCCTCTGTACGGCGCTGCAAAAGCTGCTGTCAGCACAGCGGCGACAAGCAGGATCACCCCCACATAAGAAATTATAATAAACAGATCCGGCATTTTTTTATGATTTTTCATAGCAAACGATATGCCCGCGGGGGCATTTCCTCCCAATAAAAGAAAATAGATCGGATATGGATCCGTACTTTCAAGCAGACAGAACCTCACACAATAATTATACAATATATTTATAAAAATATCAACAGGATTTTTAATTTTTGGTTAAAAGCAACAAAGCACATAGTATAAACTATACAATTAAGTAAAAATCAGAATGTTTATGGGGGAAAAGCGGGGAAATTCCATGACTATTTGGCAATAATATACAAAAACGGCTGCCCCCGCAGGAACAGCCGCATAATGCTTTTTATATTTCAGACGCCGTATTTCGTTGTAGAAACGGGAATACCAACGCCCATTGTGGAAGCTACCACGCAGGACTTGATATAAGTACCCTTTGCAGCAGCAGGCTTTGCCTTTACGATAGCTTCAAGCAGTGTGTCGAAGTTCTGTACCAGCTTTTCTGCACCGAAAGAAGCCTTTCCGATAGGACAGTGAATGATGTTTGTCTTGTCAAGACGGTACTCGATCTTACCTGCCTTAGCTTCTGTAACAGCCTTTGCAATGTCGGGAGCAACAGTTCCCGCCTTGGGGTTAGGCATCATGCCGCGGGGACCGAGGATCCTTGCAGCCTTGCCGACAACGCCCATCATATCGGGAGAAGCAACGCACACGTCAAAATCCAGCCAGTTTTCCTTAACGATCTTATCAACAAGATCTGCGCCGCCTACATAATCGGCACCTGCTGCCTTTGCAGCTTCCTCCTTGTCCTCTTTGCAGAAAACAAGCACGCGGACTTTCTTGCCTGTTCCGTTAGGAAGAACTACCGCACCTCTTACCTGCTGGTCTGCGTGACGGGAGTCAACGCCCAGACGTACGTGAACTTCTATTGTTTCATCAAATTTTGCCTTTGCATTCTGACAAGCAAGCGAAAGAGCTTCTTCTGTCTCGTAAAGCTTGCTCCTGTCAACGATCTTTGCGCTTTCGTTGTATTTCTTACCATGTTTCATTATCAATTTCCTCCTTTTAGTGGTGAATGTCCCTTAACGGGAGCTTTTAGCGGATAGTTCCTCCCACTTTATACCGACGGGAAACGTCCGTCCCGCGAAGATTTGCGTCGGGATCAGTCAACTACCTCAACGCCCATTGAGCGGCAGGTACCTGCGATCATGCTCATAGCGGATTCAACATTAGCCGCATTGAGATCGGGCATTTTGGTCTCAGCGATCTTTCTGACCTGCTCCTTGGTGATCTTTCCGACCTTTGTCTTATTGGGAACGCCCGAGCCGCTTTCAAGACCGATAGCCTTTTTGATAAGAACGGCAGCCGGCGGAGTCTTTGTAATAAATGTGAACGAACGGTCTGCATAAACCGTGATAACAACAGGGATTATAAGACCTATATCATTCTTGGTTCTTTCATTGAATTCCTTTGTGAATGCCATGATGTTTACACCATGCTGACCGAGAGCCGGTCCTACAGGGGGAGCAGGAGTTGCCTTACCTGCTGCGATCTGAAGCTTTATCAAGCCTACAACTTTCTGTGCCATGTTTTTTGCACCTCCGTAAATTAAGAACTATTACAGTTCGGTTAAACACTTAATTTCTTATCAATATTCATCGGAAGCCGCAACCATTGAAATATCGAATGACGCGGTAGTATCCCTGCCGAACATGGAGACCTTTACGTTTACCGTCATATTTTCGGTATCCACGCTTTCGACTTCGCCTACGATGCCTTCCATAGGACCGGAGATGATCTTCACCTTGCCTCCGACCTTGTAATTTACTTCCACTGATGCGGGCTTCTCATCGGGATCGACACCCATCGCCGCCGCTTCCTTATCGGTGAGCGGAACGGGCTTTGATCCGGGTCCGACAAATCCTGTACAGCCTCTTGTATTGCGGACAACGTACCATGAATCGTCGGTAAGGATCATTTTCACCAGAACATATCCGGGATAATTTTTCCTTTCAACTTCATGCATCTGATTCTTTTCGTTCATTTCCATGACCTTTTCGGTGGGAACGAAAACCTTTTCGATCAGATCGCGAAGATTACGGTTATCAACTACCTTCATTATCGTCTGCGCGACCTTATTCTCATATCCGGAATAAGTGTGAATGACATACCATTTTGCTGATTCTGACATATGACCATTCCTTTCTTATGATAGATCAGGACGCTTATCAGCCTGTTGCAAGTCTCAGCAGTGCCGTCAGTATGCTGTCTATCGCCCAGACTGCTATACCGCTTATGCACATTCCTACCAGAACTATTGCAGTATTGTTGACAACCTTTTTCCATGAAGGCCATGTGACCTTTTTGATCTCGCTTTTCAAGTCCTTGAAATACTTTACAATGCCGTTCGGCTTTTTCGCGCCCGACTTGCTTTTCTTAGCCTTTTCCCTGTCGTTTACGATCTTGTTTGCCTTTGCTTCAGCCTGAGCGACAATTGAAGATTTGGACTTTTTCTTAGCTTCAGCCACTCTGTTCACACCTCACTTACTTAGTTTCCCTGTGAAGAGTATGCTTTTTGCAGAATTTACAATACTTATTCATTTCAAGCCTGTCGGGGTCATTCTTCTTGTTTTTCTTGGTATTGTAGTTTCGCTGCTTGCACTCGGTACAAGCCAATGTTACCTTTACTCTCATATCGGCACCTCCTAATTAGCGTTTCGATCTCGCAGGGGAAACTTTCCCTCTGGAAATATCATTCATTGCAGGTTAAGTTCTTCCCCATCGCAGGGGAACCCTTCCCCTGTGCCTCCCTCTCACATCTCCGTCCGGGCTGACTCGCAGGGACGTCCAAGCAGCTGTTCCGTATCTAAAAAAGGACACAAAAAAACAAGCCTCTGCAAGAGGTATAAATATTATACCACACCGCAGAGGCAATTGTCAAGCATTTTTTATAATTTTTGCAAAAAAAACTTATTTTCCCGAAGAGTACACGCTTATTCTGTTAAGCGCGCGCTTCAGTTTCAGCTCCGCCATGTCGAGAGCGTGCTTATCCTGCTCTTCGCGGAGCCTGCGGCGAGCGTCCTCCTCCGAACGTTTCGCCCAGTCTATATCTATTTCGTCCGCCCATTCAACGGCGTTTGCCAGAATGGAGACCTTGTTCCCGCCGACTTTCAGCAGTCCTGTGGAAACTGCCGCTGTCCGCCAGCTTCCGTCCTCCTGCTTTACCTTTAACGGTCCCGAGGGCAGGGAAGCCACCAATCTGGTGTGATTTGCCAGTATTCCGATGTCGCCTTCGGTGGTCCTGACGATTATCTGAGCCACTTCCCCGTTAAAGAATATCTTTTCGGGAGTTATTATGCTCAGCGAAAATGCTGCCATATAAAAGCGCCTCCCGTCTTATGAATTTTCGGCGTTTTTAGCTTTTTCGATGACATCGTCTATCGTTCCCGCAAAGAGGAATGCCGATTCGGGCAGATCGTCGTGGAGACCTTCTATGATCTCCTTGAATCCGCGGATCGTTTCTTTCAGCGGAACATACTTTCCCTGCATACCTGTGAACTGTTCGGCAACATTGAAAGGCTGCGACAGGAAACGCTGTATCTTTCTCGCTCTGGAAACGGTCAGCTTATCCTCATCGGAAAGCTCGTCCATACCCATAATGGCGATAATATCCTGAAGTTCCTTGTAACGCTGAAGAATGTTCTGCACCGATCTTGCCACTTCGTAATGCTCCGTTCCCACGATGTCGGGGGAAAGTATTCTGGAAGTGGAATCCAGCGGGTCAACAGCGGGATAAATACCCAGTGACGCAATGTTTCTGGAAAGAACGGTAGTTGCGTCAAGGTGAGCAAATGTAGTTGCAGGAGCAGGGTCAGTCAGGTCGTCCGCAGGAACGTAAACCGCCTGTACCGACGTGATAGAGCCCTTGTTTGTGGAAGTGATACGTTCCTGAAGAGCGCCCATTTCCGTAGCCAGAGTCGGCTGATAACCAACAGCCGAAGGCATACGTCCCAGCAGCGCGGAAACCTCCGAGCCTGCCTGTGTGAAACGGAAGATATTGTCGATAAACAGCAGAACGTCCTGTCCTTCAACGTCACGGAAGTATTCCGCCATTGTCAGACCGGAAAGTCCTACTCTCATTCTCGCTCCGGGAGGTTCGTTCATCTGACCGTAAACAAGAACGGTCTTGTTGATAACTCCCGACTCGGTCATTTCGTTGTAAAGGTCGTTGCCCTCTCTTGTACGTTCGCCGACGCCCGTAAATACGGAGATACCGCCGTGCTCGTTTGCAACGTTGTTGATAAGCTCCTGAATAAGTACGGTCTTGCCGACTCCCGCACCTCCGAACAGACCTATCTTACCGCCTTTCAGGTACGGGCAGATAAGGTCGATAACTTTGATACCTGTTTCAAGAACTTCGTTGGAAGCCGTCTGCTCCTCATAGGAAGGCGGCTCTCTGTGGATAGCCCATCTTTCCTTGGTAACGGGAGCGGGCTTGTTGTCAACAGGCTCACCCAGCAGATTGAAAATTCTTCCAAGTGTTTCTTTTCCCACAGGTACTGTAATAGGCGAACCGGTATCAACGGCTTCCACGCCTCTTACCAGACCGTCTGTTGAAGCCATGGCTATGCAGCGCACTACATCATCGCCGATGTGCTGTGCCACTTCGCAGATCAGGGTACTGCCGTTGAGCTGTATCTCGATCGCGTTCAAAAGTTTCGGAAGATCGTCCTTCGTGAACTGTATATCAACTACAGCGCCGATTATCTGAACGACCTTGCCGACGTTTTTCTGCGGCATTTTACATGATCTATCCTTTCCTTCACCGCAAAATGCGGCTTATTTTGATTAGCAAAGGAAACATAGTAAATAGTAACCTTTAAATAGTAATTTTTCAAACCGTCCGCGCTTATTCCTGCGCCGAAGCTCCGCCCACGATCTCGGTGATCTCCTGGGTAATGGACGCCTGACGGGCGCGGTTGTAGAGAAGCGACAGTCCCGAGATCATTTCGCTTGCATTGTCCGAAGCGGATTCCATAGCGGTCCTGCGGGCAGCCTGCTCGGAAGCGAAGCTGTCTACCACCGCTCCGAAAATTATTCCCGTTATATATTTCGGAACGATCGAATCGAATACCTCTCTCGGTGACGGTTCATATATAGGCAGTTCAAGGCTTTTCTTCTCCGTATCGTCCTTTTTGATGTCCAGCGGAAGGATCGGAAGGTATTCCGCCCTTTGCACAAGCGGAGAAACATATTCTGTTCTGAACAGTTCCACCCGATCGACTTCGCCGCTGACAAAAGCGTGAACGATCCTGTCGGAAATGCTTGCAGCCTTGTAGATATTGACGGTTTCCGCAACATTTATATAGCTGCCTGCAATATCATATCCGCGCTTTGTGAAATACTCTGCGGATTTCTTTCCGATTGCAGTTATCTTCACCGCGCTGCCTTCGGCTTTAAGCTCGTCTATGCGGGCCTGCGCAAGTTTCAGAACATTGGAGTTGAAGCCGCCCGCAAGTCCTCTGTCGCCTGCGATGACAACAAGCATGACGGTCTTAGCCTCGCGCTTTTTCATGTACTGTGAGAAAAATCCCGCGCTTTCCGCCTGAATATTGCACATCGTTTCGTACAGCGACTTGAAGTAGGGACGGGCGTTATCCGCCTTTTCCTTTGCCTTCCTCAGTTTTGAGGAAGCCACCAGCTCCATTGCCTTTGTGATCTGCATTGTGGACTCGACGCTCCTTATGCGCCGTTTGATGTCCTTCATATTTCCCGAAGCCAAACTGCACCCTCCTTTCTTAATTTCCTGCGGTGAAATTACTTATCCGCAAGGAATTTTTTAACAAAGTCGGAAAGCATTTCTTTCAGCGCTTCCTCGTTTTCCTTTGTCAGATCCTTTGTTTCCTTGATGGAAGCAATGATCTCGGGGTGAGTTTCATCGGCATATTCAAACATTTCCTTTTCAAATTCCGACACAAGGTTAAGCGGAACTTCTTTAAGGAATCCGTGAGTTACCGCATAGATTATCAGTACCTGATGTTCAACGGTAAGCGGAGTGTTTCTGCCCTGTTTGAGAACTTCAACAACGCGTTCACCGAGAGCAAGACGATCCTTTGTATCCTTGTCAAGATCCGATCCGAACTGGGAGAATGCCTGAAGTTCGCGGTACTGGGAATATGTCAGTTTCAGCGAACCGGAGACCTTTTTCATAGCCTTGATCTGAGCCGCGCCGCCTACACGGGATACGGAGATACCCGGGTTTACGGCAGGTCTTACACCTGAGTTGAAAAGGTCTGTTTCAAGGAATATCTGACCGTCGGTAATGGAGATTACGTTTGTGGGTATATAAGCGGAAACGTCGCCCGCCTGCGTTTCAATGATAGGCAGAGCGGTAAGGGAACCGCCGCCGTAATTTTCATTCAGGTTGCAGGCACGTTCCAGCAGACGTGAATGGAGATAGAATACGTCTCCGGGGTAAGCTTCACGTCCGGGCGGACGCTTAAGGAGCAGCGACAGCGCACGGTAAGCCACCGCGTGCTTTGAAAGATCATCATAAACGCAAAGAACGTCCTTGCCCTGTTCAAGGAAGTATTCGCCCATAGCGCAGCCTGCGTAGGGAGCGATGTACTGGAGCGGAGCAAGTTCGGAAGCCGTAGCGGAAACTACTATCGTGTAGCCCATAGCGCCGTTCTTTTCGAGAATGTCAACAACATTTGCAACAGTGGAACGTTTCTGACCGATAGCAACGTAAATGCAGATAACGTCCTTGTCCTTCTGATTGATAATAGTATCGAGAGCGATAGCCGTTTTACCTGTCTGACGGTCGCCTATGATAAGCTCACGCTGACCGCGTCCGATAGGGATCATGGAGTCGATAGCCTTGATACCTGTCTGGAGAGGTCTGTTTACGGATTTTCTCGTAATGATACCGAGAGCGGTGCGCTCGATAGGCATTGTCTTATCGGTAAGGATCGCGCCTTTGCCGTCGATAGGCTGACCCAGAGAGTTTACAACTCTGCCCAGCAGTTCTTCGCCGACGGGAACGGAAACTATTCTTCCTGTGCTTTTAACGGTGTCGCCTTCCTTGATGTCGGAATCGGAACCGAGCATAACGGCTCCTACAAATCCCCGTTCAAGGTTCAGAGCCATAGCATAAACGCCGTTCTCGAATTCCAGAAGTTCGCCTGACATACACTTTTCAAGTCCGTGTATTCTGGCAATTCCGTCACCCACGGTCACAACGGTACCCACGTCGGTAAGCTCTATCTTGGACTGATAATTTTTTATCTGTTCCTTGATTATGCCTGTAATTTCATCGGGGCGTAAATCCATTGGAAATAACCATCCTTTCTAAAAGCTGCCCGCGCATTTTCTGTCACACACGGGATCATGTCGGTACAGATATTATGCGATAACGCCCTTTATCTGTTTCTGCAAAGCTTCAAGCTTGGCTTTTACCGAGCCGTCGGTCATGGTGTTGCCGTAGTTGATGATGATGCCGCCCATAATGGACGAATCCACCTTTTCGGTAAGAATGACCTTCTTCTTCATAACGGTCTCCAGCTTGGTTTTCAGCTTTGCCCTGAGGTTTTCCGTAAGGGGAACGCTTGTAGTGACCCTGACCTCAGCGATATTGTTCATCTCATACCAGCGGTTCTTGTAGTCCTCTGCAATGGCGGGAACGAGAGTTGCTCTTCCCTTTTCTGTTACCACGCAGAGCATACTGTAGGACGTTTCGGAAATACGTCCGCCGAAGGTCTTGTTCAGAACAGCCAACTTTTCGTCAAGAGTAATTGTGGGAGCGGACAGGAATCTTCCCAGATCGGGGGCGGCGTTGAAAATTTCCGCCAATGCGTCCAGTTCCTTCTTTACTTCATCTGTCTGACCAAGTTCCCTTGCAAGTTCAAAAATCGCTTCGGAGTATACTTTTTCTGCTTTTCCCGTCATTCTGAATCACCAATTCCATTGATAAAATTTTCGATAAGCTGCTCATGGGTCTTTGCGTCAAGTTCTTTTTCCACAACATTTGACGCTATGGACATAGCAATATCGGAGATCTCATCTTTTATCTGATTTACTGCGCGTTTCTTTTCCTTCTCGATGTCTGCTTCCGCCTTGTCCATAATGCCCTTAGCTTCGGTCTTCGCATCGGAAATGATCTCTTCCGAACGGAGCTGAGCCTTCTTGGTGGCGTTCTTGACGATCTCGGCGGATTCTTCTTTCGCAGCCGAAAGCTTGTCGTTATATTCCGTTTCAAGCTGTTTGGCGTTTGCGTAAGCCTTATCCGCGTCCTCATAAGTCTTTACGACTTCGTTTCTTCGGGATTCCAGAACAGCGTTCACCTTGTCGAAAAGGAAATGCTTCAGAACCAGAAACAGGATCAGCGTATTCAGTATAGTACCGAGAATTGTTGTCAGGTCTATTGAAAAGAAATCAAAATACATGAATTGATCACTGCCTCCTGATCTGCAAATTTTTTAGCTTTCCGGCTTACTGTCCCAAGAATTTGAGGAACGGATTTGCAAACAGGAGCATGATAGCTACGAACAGACCATAGATACCTGTTGTTTCCGCAACGGCGCAGCCGATGAACATTGTAGAAGTAGCCGTACCCTTGATCTCGGGCTGTCTGCCGATAGTTTCGATAGCCTTACCTACGGCGTAACCTTCACCGATACCGGGTCCGATACCTGCGATCATTGCAAGTCCCGCGCCTATTGCCTGACCTGCCAGAACGGTCGCCTGTGCGCTTAACAAAGCTTCGTTTTCCATAGAATTATACCTCCAAAAATTTTTGACGGGCGATTATTCCTTGCCCATTTTGATGTAAGCCATAGTAAGCATTATGAATACATATGACTGTATTGCCCCTGAGAACAGGTCAAAGTAGACCGACAGCACCGCGGGAATACCTATCTGGAAGATATTGAAGAAATATCCGCCGGACGTCATTTCGGGTATTCCGAAAAGGCCGTATAACGCCCCGCTTGCCGCGCCCAGAGCCGCATAGAGAATGATAGTGATGATCATACCGCCGCCAACGTTTCCGAAAAGACGGAGTGCCATTGACACAGGCGTTGCGACTTCGCTTATGATGTTAAGCGGATTCACGAAGCTGAGCAGATATTTGCCTATGCCGTTGTAACGTATTTTGGTGTATGTTATCAGCACAAAAGTCATCAGCGCAAGTCCGCCGGTAACGCTTATATCCGCCGTAATGCTTCGGAAACCTATCATTGAAATAAGTGTGCCGATTATGATATACGAGAATACCGCCGCGATATACGGCGCATATCTTGCAAAATCGACTCCCATATTCGTTTCGATCATGTTATTGACCGTTTTGACTATGTATTCCGCCGCGCACTGTCGTTTTGTCTCGGGGATCTTTTTCAGATCTTTTGTAAGGATAAGGCACAGCACCAGCACTATCAGTATTACCAGCCAGCCTGTGACTACCGATTCAGATATCGAAAAAGCCACGTCTCCGTTTCCGTCAAGAAGATATATCATTCGCTTCGGACCCTGCACTTCTATGTTCATGGACTCACCCTCCTTTCTTTTTTACCATCGCGTCCAGTGTATAAGCAAGTTTCGGATAAAGCTGGGGGATAGCCGCCGCCAGCAGGTTTATCTGCGGCAGTTTTATCCCCGCCACAAACAGCGCGCCCATGATAAGCAATCTTAACATATACGACCCGAACATCATTCCTTTCGCCACCGAAAGGGATCTTTCCACGGCGTGTTCCGCGGAAATTCCGAGTATTATGAAGTTAAGCACCATGACCGCCGTGCCTGTCAGCAGTCCCAGCGGAACTTCCGCACAGAACTTATATACGGGAAGCGATATAAGGTATATTACACAATCGAAAACAGCCGCTCTCGGCAGGAGAAATTTCAGTTCCCGCGTTATCATTTCGCTGAAAATACGGCTTGACATCGCGTTCAGCTTCCTTTCCTCCGTGTTTTCACAAATATACACTACTCATTATAACATTTTATTTCCACAATTTCAACTGTTTTTTTGGCAATTTAAAAAAAATTGCATTAAATTTTTAAAACGCTTGACATTTCGCTTTTTATGTTGTATAATATTATGTGCTTATGTGCTTGTTTGCTTGATTTTGATAACGGGGCGTAACTCAGTTTGGTAGAGTGCTTGGTTTGGGACCAAGATGCCGCAGGTTCAAGTCCTGTCGCCCCGACCAGCGGCGAAGTCGCCGCTGCCCTTCAGGGGTTGTTTTGTGTGCTTTTGCCTAAATATAATGTGTGGCAAGGCGAAGTGCGTTCTGCACACAATTTCCTGTGTTTCTGCCTAAATTATAATGTGTGGCAAGGCGAAGCACGATCTGCAAAAAATTTCTCGTCCGGTTATATGAGCGAGGATTTTTTTGTTTGCAGATTCAGCTTTGTGTCATGCACGTTATACATAAGTTAGAAATCACAGAACAAACCCTGAATGCGTGCAGGCTCAGCCTGCCTCTCAACTCTAATAATTACGAATTAAAATAGGTAGAGGAGCGATGTAAAGTGATCCTTGTTTTAAAGGAAAATTCCGATAAGGGAAAAATCGACGATCTTATCAAAATGTTCAACGAAAAAGGACTTTCCACCAACATCAGCGAAGGTTCGAGACATACGGTAATAGGTCTTATCGGCGATACTTCAAGACTGCCTGTGGATCTTATCTCCGCGATCGATATTGTGGAAAGCGTTACCAGAATTTCCGAACCGTTCAAAGCCGCAAACAGAAAGATCCATCCCGACAGCACTATCGTTAAGGTGGGAGAAAATGTAAATATCGGCGAGGGATATTTTCAGGTCATTGCAGGACCCTGTTCCGTGGAAAGCGAAGAACAGGTAATAGAGGTCGCAAAGGACGTGAAAGCCGGCGGCGCAACGCTTCTGAGAGGCGGCGCGTTCAAGCCGAGAACTTCCCCATATGCCTTTCAGGGACTCCACGCAGACGGTCTGAAACTTCTCCTTGAAGCCAAGAAAGCAACGGGACTTCCCGTTGTGACAGAGATCATGAACGTGAACCACCTTGATCTGTTTGAGGACGTTGACGTCATTCAGGTGGGCGCAAGAAATATGCAGAATTTCGATCTGCTGAAAGAACTGGGAAAATGCCGCAAACCCATTCTCCTGAAGCGCGGACTTGCCAACACAATTGAGGAATTCCTCATGAGCGCGGAATATATCATGTCGGGCGGAAACAACAATGTTATCCTCTGCGAACGCGGCATAAGAACATTTGAGACAAAGACAAGGAATACCCTTGATCTTTCGGCTATACCAATGCTTAAAAAGCTTTCGCACCTGCCGATAATCGTGGATCCGAGCCACGCAACGGGAATTTCATGGATGGTTGAACCGATGGCAAAAGCAGCAGTTGCAGTGGGCGCGGACGGTCTTATGATAGAAGTCCACAACGACCCGCCGAAAGCACTTTGCGACGGAGCCCAGTCTCTTGATCCCAAACAGTTTGACACGCTTATGAAGGACATCAGGCGCAGAGTAGAATTTGAAGGCAAACACTTCTGAACGAAACTTTCAAATTTTCCCGAAAAAACTATTGACAAGTTTGCAAATTCGTGATATAATAGAATATGTTGGTTGATGCGCTGCTAGCTCAGCCGGATAGAGTGACTGGCTACGAACCAGTAGGTCAGGGGTTCGAGTCCCTTGCAGCGCGCCACATCACATATTGAATATCCCTCTCCATGATCGGAGAGGGATATTTTTGTAATTACACACAAAAATCGGCGGACGATCAACACGTCCGCCGATGGTTTTCTTTTATTCTGCGTCGGGAGCAGCTTCCTCCGCCTTTTCTTCAAGAAGAGCGCGGATAGATAAGCTGATACGCTTCTTGTCGGGATCAATCTCGGTTATCTTTGTTTCAACTTCATCACCGATGGAAAGAACTTCCTTTATATTGGAAACCTTCTTGTCAGCGATCTGTGAAATGTGGATAAGTCCGTCAATTCCCGGAACGATCTGCGCAAAAGCACCGAAAGGTGTGATAGAAACGATCTTTGTCTTGATAACATCGCCCACATGGTATTCGGATTCAAATTTTACCCATGGGTTGTCCTCGTCTTTTCTGTAGCCGAGGGAGATACGTCCCGCTTCTTTGTCAAGTTCCTTGACAAAAACTTCGATAACATCGCCCACGTTTACAACTTCGGAAGGGTGCTTGATCCTGTTCCAACTGAGTTCGGAGATGTGTACCATGCCGTCAATTCCGCCAAGGTCAACAAACGCGCCGTAGCTTGTAAGGGATTTTACTTCGCCCTTGAAAACATCGCCCACCTGAACGGTTTCCCAGAATTTTGCCTTTGCGGCGTCTCTTTCGGCATTGAGTACAGCCTTGATAGAGCCCACAGCCTTTCCTCTCTGCTCGTTTACTTCTATGATCTTGAATTTAACTGTCTTTTTAAGCAGTTCCTCAAGCTTTTCATCTCTGCGGGCAGTTGCCTGAGAAGCGGGCACAAATACTCTTGTTCCCTCGTAGATAATGATAACTCCGCCCTTTACAACGCTTGCAACAGTTCCTTCCAGAACAGCGTTTTCCTCCTTGGCTTTAAGGATCTTGTCGAATCCGAGGAGCGCGTCAACTCTCTTCTTGGAAAGCGTAACAATACCGTCAGCGTCGTTTACCTTTATAACGATAAGTTCAACTTCATCGCCGGGCTTTACAACGTCCGCAGGTTTAAGGGAAGGATCGTCTGTAAGCTCGTCCAGTGAAACATAACCTGTGTGCTTTGTTCCGACATCAACAATAGCTTCTGCATCATTAACAGCGGTTATGTAGCCTTTCACCCTCTGACCGGTATATATTTTTTTGAAAGACGCGTCAAGCGCCTCCTCAAAGTTAAAGTCCTCGTCCATATTCTGTAATTTTTCACTCATCTGGTTTATGACCTCCTTGATTATATATGCCGGAGTCGATGCGCCGGCAGTAACGCCGATGATAAATTTTTCACCGCCGTTATTTTTCAGCAGACCTTTGATAAAGGGGAAATCAAGCTCGTCCGCATTTTCTATATGAATGCAGTTTTTACAGTGGCTGCCGCATATATCGGCAAGCTTCACCGTATTGGAACTGTGTTTTCCGCCGATAACCAACATCAGGTCGGCTTTATCCGCCAGTCTGACCGCGCTTTGCTGCCTGTCGGAGGTAGCGCTGCAGATGGTGTTTATCACCTCTGTCTGCGGACATACTGACTGTGCAATAATTTTGCATCTTTCCCATATAGATATATTATACGTTGTTTGCGCAACAATTGCAACCTTTTTTTTGATTTTTGTATAATTTTTTTTCAAAAAATTTTCAAGTGCGGCGTCATCGGCACAAATATCTGACAAATTGCGGCAATAACTTACAATTCCCCGCACTTCCGGGTGATCCTTGTCGCCCATGATGATGATGTCGTACCCTTCCGCCGACTTTTCGGAAACTATATTATGGATCTTCTTTACGAACGGGCAAGTGCCGTCCTCATAGGAAATGCCATGCTCTTCCAGAAACTCAAAGACCTGCTTTTCCGCGCCGTGGGAACGTATTATCACCGTTTCATCCGCAAGATCCTCAAGATCTTCCGGGCTTTCGGCAATACGCACGCCTTTGCGGGAAAGCTCGGCGGTAACGTCTTTATTATGGATAATTTCGCCATAGGTAACAACTTTTTTTCCCGTATTTAATATATTATACACGATTTTTACGGCTCTGTCAACACCAAAACAGAAACCTGCATTTTTTGCAACAATAATTTCAGTTTTCATTAACAATTTGACCTTCGTCTTTGGGATTTCCTTCCACAAGTTCCCTTATAGAATCCATTATGCGGGTCTTTACGGCTTTTAATTCCTTGGGGGAAGTGTCGGAAACGGCGATCTCAGACGCGGGAATGACCTTTCCGAAACGGAGCGTAAGTTTCGAGCGGAAGTGAAGCTTTTCCCCCTCAAAGATGATACCGCAGGGCAGAACGTCCGCGCCCGACTTTGCGGCAATAAGGGCAACGCCTGTTTTTCCCTTTCCCACTTTTCCGTCCTTGGAACGCGTTCCCTCGGGGAAAATTACAAGATGTTTCCCCGAATGGAGAATATCCACCGCATCGTCAATGACCTTCATGTCCCCTGCCCCGCGCTTTACCGGAAAAGCTCCCAGCTTGGTTATGAACCACGCGAAAAGCTTATTTTTCTGAAAAAGCTCCTCTTTTGCCATATAAGTTACGGGAAGTTTCATAGGCATCGTTAGGATCACGGGATCCGCGTAGCTCCTGTGATTTGAAGCCATGACCAGCGGTTTGTCCTGCGGAATGTTCTCCGCTCCCTCAATATGAAAATTATAGAAAAGCTTGTAAACTCCCATTGTGACATATCTTACGAAAGCGTTCAAAATTTCACCCCATTTACTTACCCTTTCGGGAAATCGTTTCCCTTATCATGGAAACGACTTTTTCCACGGACTGATCGAAATTCAGCTCCGTGTTGTCGCAAAGCACCGCATCATCGGCTTGCTTAAGCGGAGCGATCTCCCTGTGGGAATCGTTGTAGTCCCGCTCGTTTACCTCCGCAAGCACCGAAGCGAAAGTAACACACTCGCCCTTTTCGGTAAGTTCATTGTGGCGGCGGCGGGCTCGTTCCTCGGGGGAAGCGGTAAAGAAAATTTTCAGATCCGCATTCGGCAGCACTACCGTTCCTATGTCCCGACCGTCCATAATAACGTTGTTCTCCGCGGCAATTTTCCTTTGCAGTTCAAACAGGAACTTCCGCACCTCGGGAATTGCCGAAACATTTGAAGAACCCATGGAAACTTCGGGCGTGCGGATCCTGTCCGAAACGTCCTCGCCGTTCAGGAACACTCTCTGCACCCCGTCAATGAATTTCAGTTCGGGAGTGATCTCCGCAAGCAGCGGAACGACTTCGGCGGCATTTTTGCAGTCCGCGCCTTTGGAAAGCGCATAGTACGCCACCGAACGGTACAGCGCTCCCGTATCGACATAAATGAATCCCAGAGTCTTGGCGGCGGCTTTGGCAACGGTGCTTTTCCCCGCTCCCGCAGGACCGTCCATAGCAATATTTATCGGCATTTTATCACTTCCGTTTCAACGATCTTTCCCAGTCGGTCTCCTTGAATCCCACAAGGACGGTATCGCCGTCTGCGGCAATAGGACGTTTAACTAACATTCCGTCCGTGGCAAGCAGGCGGAGCATTTCCTCCTCGGACATACTGTCCAGCTTGTTTTTCAGATCCATTTCGCGGTAAAGGATACCGCTTGTGTTGAAAAATTTCCGCAGGGGCAGTCCGCTCTTTTTGTAGAGCTCGGAAAGCTCCTCGTATGTGGGATTATTTTCCTTTATGTTTCTTTCCTCAAAGGGAATTTTGTTTTCTTCCAGCCATTTACGCGCTTTCACGCAGGTGGTGCATTTTGGATAGCATATAAACTGCATAAATTTTCCTCTCTTACTCATAGACCTCATCGCACTTGCGGATAACTTTTGCAGGGCAAACCGATACACAGGTGCCGCAGGAAGTGCATTTCTCATAGTCTATGGTCGCAAGGTTATTTTCAACATGAATTGCGCCGCTTGGACACTTCTTCTCGCACATCTTACAGCCGAGACAGCCGCTTTTGCACACCGCGCGGACGACCTTTCCCGCGTCCTTTGAGGAGCAGCACACGTCCACGGTCTTGTCAACGCCGCGCAAAACGATAAGATGATCCGGGCAAGCTTTTGCGCAGAGTCCGCAGCCGATACACTTGGATTTGTCCACCCTTGCAAGCCCGTCTTTTACGGAAATTGCTCCCTGCGGGCAGACTTTCGCGCAGTCGCCGAATCCCAGACAGCCGTATGCGCAGGCTTTGGAGCCGTTGTAGAAACGGTTCGCCGCCTTGCAGGACTGCACTCCCTGAAAATTGAACTTTTCCTCGGCAATATTGCAGTTTCCGCTGCATTTTATAACAGCGACCTGCGGGATCATAGTCATTTCGGAAATTCCCATAAGAGCGGAAATTTTCACCGCCGCTTCCGCTCCGCCCGGCTTGCACATATTTGTGGGAACGCCGTTCTGAACGATGGCTTTTGCATAGTCCGCGCAGCCCGAAAATCCGCAGGAACCGCAGTTTACCTGTGGAAGTATCTCGTTTACCGCTTCAATGCGTTCATCTGTCCTGACCTCGAAGATCTTTGAACAGACTGTAAGGAGAATTCCCGCCGCAAGACCTATTCCGCCGAAAACCAGCATCGGCAATATGTATGTTGACATTTCAAATCATTCCTTTCGCGGGAATTTACCCGAACAGTCCAGAAAATCCCATAAAGCTCACCGAAACTATGGACGCCGCTATCAGCGTTGCCGGAACGCCCTTGAACATTTCGGGAACGTCCGCACTGTTCACCCTTGAACGCACTCCGCTGAAAATTATCAGCGCCAGACTGAATCCCAGACCGCCGCCCAGAGAATTTACCAGCGACTGTGCAAATCCGTACTCCTTGTCAACGTTCAGTATGGTAACGCCCAGAACGGCGCAGTTTGTGGTTATTAACGGCAGATACACGCCCAGTGCATTGTAAAGGGACTGAACTTTCTTTTTCAGCACCATTTCCACAAGCTGAACGAACAGCGCGATTATCAGTATAAATGCGATGGTTTTCAGGTACTCCAGACCCATCGGCACAAGAATGAACGTATATATCGGGTATGTGCAAAGTGTGGCGCAGACCATTACAAATGTTACCGCCGCGCCCATTCCCACCGCGCTGTCAAGCTTTTTGGAAACGCCGAGGAACGGACATATCCCCATGAATTTTGAAAGGACGAAGTTATCCACAAGTATGGCGTTCAGAAGAATTACAATAAGTGTCATTCAGCCGCAGCCTCCTTCCTGTCCTCTTTCTTGTTATAGGACGGACAGTTCTCCGCATTGGGACAAGCCGCGCAGCCCACTTCTGCGGGAGTGCTCCTGCCCGCGATCTTGTTCACCAGCGCGATTATCACGCCAAGTGTGAAGAATCCGCCTGCGGACATTATGAAAAGCGTCATTGTTACAGGCAGATGCAGGTCGATGCCGAACCATTTGCCCGTTCCGATTATCTCGCGGATACTTCCCATTGCAAACAGCGCAAGGGTAAATCCCAGACCCATTCCCACGGCGTCAAGCACCGACGCAAGAACGCCGTTTTTGGAAGCAAAAGCTTCCGCTCTGCCGAGGATTATGCAGTTTACGGTAATAAGCGAAAGGTACAGTCCCAGCGAGTCGTAAAGTTCGGGCAGATAGCCTTTCATCAGGAATTCTATAAGTGTTACGAAACTTGCGATTATTACTATAAAGCAGGGCAGTCTTACGGCTTTCGGGATAACATTTTTAAGAAGCGAGATCACCAGATTCGAGCAGATAAGCACGAAAGTTGTGGCAAGTCCCATGCCTATGCCGTTTGAAGCCATTACCGTGACCGCAAGCGTAGGACACATTCCCAGCAGAGTGACAAGGGTAGGATTTTCCTTTATAATGCCTTTGGTAAGTTCTGTAAGCATACCCTTTTTATTGGTTTTCTCAGCCATTGTCCTCAGCTCCCTTCATTTCGCCGTAAGCGTTTAATGCAGTGCGCACGGCGCTGTACATTCCCCTTGAAGAAAATGTTGCTCCGGAAATGGCGTCAAGGGCAAATCCGCTGCCGCTGCCGCCTGAAACTTCCTTGTCAAATTCAAGTTCGTTTATCCTGTTCCGCGTTCCCCAGACGGCTTTTGCCTTGACTGTTTCGCCGCCCTCTTCGGAAACGGTCATTTCCTTTGTAACGCCCCTGAACTGACTTAAAAAGCTTTCTTCCTGAACTCTTGAACCCAGTCCCGGAGTTTCACCGAGGGAAAGTATGGCGATTCCGCCGACACTGCCGCTTTGGTCTATTCCTATAAGAACGTGTATACCGTCCGTTGAATAGCCGTCGGCGGTAACTTCAAAAGCGGTATTTTCGCCGTTTGAGATGACAGAGTCCACGCCTTCGTATGTTACAACGCTGCCGTCGGCATTTTTCAGCATTTCAAAGCCGTCCGCCGAACCGTACAGTTCGGTAAGACCCGACTTCAGCTCATCGGTTATAACGCCTGTATTATCCACATAAGTTGCCTGATATGCCGCCACTAAAAGCCCGCAGGTTATAATGCATATCAGCGTAAGCACCAGAGGCGGCTTTATCCTATCGTTAAACATCAGTTACCGCTCCTTTCCGCTTTTTTAGCTCCGAAAGGAACCGTTCTTGTAAGCTTATCTATGTAGGGAGTAAGCAGGTTCATGATAAGTATTGAGAAGGAAACGCCCTCGGGATAACTTCCGAATGTCCTTATTACAAAGGTTATCACGCCGCAGCCTATTCCGAAAATTATCTTGCCCTTTGTGGTGATAGGCGTGGTGGCATAATCCGTTGCCATAAAGAACGCGCCTATCATAAGTCCGCCCGCAAGAACGCCGTACAGCGTTTCAACGGGACTTCCCGTATAGATGAACGTAAGAACCGCAAATGAGCCTATGAACGCCACAGGAGTTGCGGGAGAAATTACCTTGACTATCATCAGGAAAATTCCGCCTGCAATAAGTGCCGCCGCGCAGGTCTCCCCGATACAGCCGCCTGTTTCCCCGAAGAACATCTCACCGAGGGTGAAAGGCGCCATCTTATAGTTTGCGCCGTTTTCGGAAAACGTGAGCCATTCCGCCGCAAGCGGTGTGGCACTTGTTTCCGCGTCTACGAAATCGCTGTACCAGTAGGGTTTTACCCAACCCGACATCTGCGAGGTAAAGGAAAGCATTACCACGATCCTTGCCGCAATGGCAGGATTTGCGAAATTCTGACCGATACCGCCGAAAAGCTGTTTTACTATAACGATCGCCACAAAACTGCCTATTACCGCAACATAAACAGGCGCGGTGGCGGGAAGATTCATTCCGAAAAGCAGCCCCGTAACTATTGCCGACAGGTCGGAAACTGTCTGCTCCTTTTTCATTACAATGCGGCAGAGCGCTTCAAAAACCACGCAGGAGACCACGCAGACTGCCATTATCAGAGCCGCCCGCGGTCCGAAAAACACGCAGCCCGCCATTGCCGCAGGCATAAGGGCAATTATTACCATCAGCATTACCTTTGCCGTGGAATTGTCCGAAGCGCGGTGGGGCGACGGCGAAACATATAAACCTTTCAAATCATCAAGTCCTTTGTATTCTTATTTTCTTGGGATAAGCGTCTTAGCAAGCTGATTAATTTCGGCAAGCGGACGGTGCGCGGGACAGGCATATGAACAGCAGCCGCAGTTCATGCAGAGCATGACTTTCAGCCGTTTCAGCTCCTCCACGTCCCCCGCCTTATACGCGCTTTCTATTGCAAGGGGCATAAGGTTGAACGGACAGGTGCGGACGCACTTCCCGCAGCGTATGCAAGCCGTTGTTTCAGGCATTTTTCCCTCTTTGAAAGCCAGCACCGCATTGTTGTTCTTGATTATGGGCTGATCGGTGTCGTAAAGGCATATCCCCATCATGGGACCGCCGTAAAGCACCTTCTTTGCCTCGGTCGCTCCGCAGAATTCAAGGATCTCCGAGACCCGCGTTCCTATGGGAACGAAGTAATTCCCTGCATTTTTTGTGACCGCGTCTCCCGCAACGGTGATCCTCCTGCTGACAAGGGGCATACCCGTCCTTGAATAGCGGTAAATGCTTGCCACGGTGGAAATGTTCATCACCATTGCCCCCTGATGAACGGGAAGTTCTCCCTCGGCAACGATACGTCCTGTTGCGGAGTAGACTATTACCTTTTCCGCGCCTTGCGGATAGGAAGATTTAAGAGGAATGACGTCTATGGAGTTCATATCCTCGGTCTTTGCCTGCAAAAGCTTTATTGCTTCGGGCTTGTTGTCCTCAATGCAGACTTTACAAAGAGGAATACCCAGATACTTCTGAACAAGCAGGATACCTTCTATAATATCCGTGGGGGACTCAATCATTTCCCGATAGTCGCTTGTTATGTAGGGTTCGCACTCCGCGCCGTTGATAATAAGCGTGTCAACGGGAGTTTTCACAGTATCGTAATTCAGTTTTATATGCGTCGGGAAACCCGCTCCGCCAAGTCCCGTAAGACCGCTTTCCCTGACAGCGGCAATAAGCGACTGACGGTCGGTTATTTCGGGCGGCGCAATGTCGGGGCAGACTGTCTGATTCCCGTCGGAAGTGATCTCCACCGCTTTGCAGGACGCGCCGTTTGCAAGCAGGAAGTCGGTAATATCCGTGACCGTTCCCGAAACAGGCGAATGTATAGGCGCGGACATGAAAGCGTCCGTATCGCCTATTTTCTGACCCAAGGTGACGGTATCGCCCTTCTGCACGATACATTCACAGGGTGCGCCCATGTGCTGGGACATAGGCACTATCACGCTTTTCGGAAGCGGAAATTCCGCGGTCTCGCAGTCTTTTGTGCCTTTATCGTGCCGCAGTTTTATTCCGTTCAATTTATTCATATCTATCCTCCCTGAAGATTTGTTATTTATTTGCAGGAATCATTTTCATGACCATCGGCATAACGGCTTTAAGTGCCGCGCCCGTGCATATCCCCGTGACAACGGAACTTGCCGCTAAAACGGCAAAATACGCAAATACCGACACATTTTCCAGAAGAAACGCCGCCGCCGCAAGCTGTCCCAGAGAATGGGATATTGCCCCGGAAATACTTACCATAATATAAGAAGCCTTGGTTTTCCCGAAAAGGAGTGCCGTCACCGCAAATGCAGCCGTTCCGCCGCAGAATGACATCACTCCCGCCGTAAAACCTCTTGTCACAAGCACGAGGATCGCTTTTAACAGCGTCAGCAGGAACGCCGAAGGCAGATTTATCCCAAGAATTGCCGTCATTATAACTATATTTGAAAGCCCCGCTCTTATTCCCGCAGGCAGGAACGCTGAAAATGCGCTGTCCAGCATATTCAGCACAGCAGCCGCCGCGAAGAGAACTCCCATAACGGCTGTATATCGTGAATAGGACATTCCTTTCGGTCTGATCCCCGCCATTATCTCACCACTCCGTCAACATCTCCCGCGTTTTCGCCGCAGACCGTAACTACCACCCTGTTGGGAACGCATACCGCCGTATCTCCCGCGCGGCAAAGCTTTCCTGTTCCCATGCAGATCTTATCGGGACAATTGCTTTTGCTGACCGTTATCCCGCCTTCCGAAACGGTAAACTCCATTTCCCCCGTCTGCGGAAAGGAATACACGCCGTCGGTACCGAGAGAAACAGCGGCGATAACTTCGCCGTCACGGGAAATTTCCGCATATGCGCCGTCCTTTCCCGAAGCCGCTCCCGCAAGGAAGTATATTATCGGCGCGGCAAGCAATATGACAATGGGGATAATGTCGAGCGGTCCTAAAAGTTTTCTCTCACCTGAATTATTGTTCATAAAAGCCACAGACAGCCTTTCGGAGCATCAAAGTTTCAATATGCATACAAAATTATTTTACAACAATTTATTAATATAGTCAACAGAAAAATTTTTACAGTTTTTCAAACTGTCATTCCGCACAAATTTTTATTTGATTTCTTGTAACTGTAAACAAATTTTTTTGCTTCCGATATCCCACTGCGGAAACATTCCGCAGGAGCTTATGCAAGTCCGAATGAAAATTTATGCAAAAAGTCATAAAATAATGTGTAAATTTTCTTGAAAATTAAATAATACCGTGATATAATTATCTTGTATTTTTACTTTACGAAAGGAAGCGTTCCAGATGATGGAAATAAAAGTAACCAGAACCACCTCGCCCAAGGCTAAGCCTGCGGACGAGAGCAAACTCGGATTCGGCAAGATCTTTACCGACCATATGTTTCTGATGAATTATGACGAGGGTCAGGGCTGGCACGATGCAAGGATAGTTCCTTACGGTCCTATTCCCATGGATCCTGCGGCGATGTGCCTCCACTACGGACAGGCGGACTTCGAGGGTCTGAAAGCTTACAGGACTGCAAGCGGAAAGATCCAGCTTTTCCGTCCCGATCAGAATATGGCTCGTCTGAATGTTTCAAACGACCGTCTCTGCATACCGCATATAGACGAAACTTTCGGCATTGAAGCAATAAAAACTCTTGTAAAAGTTGACGAGGACTGGGTCCCCCGGTCCGAAGGAACATCGCTTTATATCCGTCCGTACATCTTTGCAGTTGACCCCATGCTGGGAGTTCACCCCGCAAAGCACCTTATTTTCGCAATAATCATGTCCCCCGTAGGCGCATACTACGCGGCGGGACTTGCTCCTGTAAAGATCTACGTTGAGGAAAATTATGTAAGAGCGGTAACCGGCGGAACAGGTTTCACAAAGGCAGCCGCCAACTATGCTATCTCCCTCAAAGCGCAGGAAGAAGCGGAAAAGCAGGGTTACGCGCAAGTCCTCTGGCTGGACGGCGTTCACAGGAAATATATTGACGAAGTAGGCGCAATGAACGTATTCTTCGTTGTTGACGGCGAAGTTATCACTCCGAGCCTTGACAGAGGTTCGATCCTCGGCGGTATCACAAGAAAATCCTGCCTTGAACTTCTCCGCTCCATGAATTACAAGGTTACCGAAAGGGATATTTCCATTGACGAGCTTGTAGAAGCTTACAAGAACGGCAAGTTCGATGAAGCTTTCGGAACAGGCACAGCGGCGGTAATTTCCCCTATCGGCGAGCTGAAATACGGCGACATCGTAATGCCCATCAACGACGGCAAGATCGGTCCTATCTCACAGAAGCTTTACGACACACTCACGGGAATTCAGTGGGGCAAGATCGAGGACACTCACAAGTGGACAACTCCCGTCGGCGAATGCTGCTGCAAGTAATTCACGATCTGACAATATCAGCCGCACCGTACACGCTATGGTGCGGCTTTTTCTGTATCATATAACAAAAAAATTGCATAAATTTTGATATTAAAATGTATTGACATTTGGTCAATTTTGCGGTAAAATATTTTTAAATATATTTCTTGTCAATAGGAGAAAGGGAGTGCTTTTTATGGATAATCAGTCAAAACCGCAGGAAAATTACAAAATACTGATAAACGGCAGGAACGGGGCGTTCGTTACCGATTTTATACAGTATACCGAAAGCTATTTCAAGTGCCTCAGCACCTCGGACTGCCCGCAGGACGTAATGAACCACTTTGAAATTTTTCACCCCGACGCCTATGTCTGCTTTGCGGAGACCGATAACAGCAAAGTCCTGCTCCAGACAAACGATCTGCGGGATAAGGGCTTCTGCAATGACGCTCCCGTTATAGTGGTATGCGATGACGCCATCGCGTCAAAGATTGAATATTCCGCAAGATACACCGTTGATATGATCGTTAAGCGTCCTATCTCGGCGGGAAACCTTGCGCTTAAAATTATACGCTACTTCGAGGAAAAGAAAGAGCGGGAAGAAGAACTCCGCAAAGCCGAAGAAGAAGCCGCCGCAAATGCTGCTCCCGAAGAAGCTCCTGCCGAAGAAAGCGCGGAAACTGCCGCGGAAGCCGAAAATGCCGCTGCCCCCGAAAATGCTCCCGAGCCTGACAAGACAGAAGTCTCGGAAGATGAAAGAGACGCGGCTAATTCCCTTAAAAGCGCCGATGTCATGGACAAGGACGAACTCCTTAAACAGGTGGAAGCCATTCAGGCGGAAATGCTTGCAAGGGAAAAGCCCAAGAAACACATTCTTGTGGTGGACGACGACCGCACAGTCCTGAAAATGCTCAAAACCGCGCTTTCCGACAAGTATGACGTCACTACCATGGTAAACGGCATCATGGTGGAAAAGTTCCTGATGAGCAAGAAGGTAGACCTTGTTATCCTCGACTACGAAATGCCAATTGAAACAGGCGCGGCTGTTTTCAGAAAGATAAAGGCAAACGAAAAGGCAAGAAAAGTTCCCGTTTGTTTCCTGACAGGCATTTCCGACAGAGACAAGATCATGGAAGTAATGGCTCTGAAGCCCCATGGCTATATGCTGAAACCTATAGATATGGATATGCTTTTCTCAACTATCAGCAATCTTATAGAATGATCGAGGTAATATTGAAATGGATACCGAGAAAAACGAGTTATATCTTACAAATCTTATAGATATCGACACTTTGCAGATGATACAGGACGCTTTCTCAAATCTCACGGGAATGGCGGCTCTTACCACCGACATTAACGGCGCGGCGGTAACAAGAGGTTCGGGCTTTACCGATTTCTGTATGATCTATACCCGTCCTAACAAAGTAGGCTGCCGAAAGTGCGAAATGTGCGACAAATTCGGCGCGGAACGAGCTCTTGAAAGAGGAAGCTCCTATACATACTACTGCCACGCGGGACTTGTGGACTTTGCCGCTCCCATCATGGCAAAAGGCGAAATGGTAGGCTGTTTTATCGGCGGGCAGGTGCTTTCCGAACCGCCTAACCTGAACCGTTTCCGCAAGCTTGCGGAGGACATGGGCATAGATCCCGATGAGTATATCGAAGCTGTAAAGAAGATCCCTATCGTTGACAAAAGCACCATCGACAAGGCGGCAAACTTCATGTACGCCATTGCAATCGTACTTTCAAACTTCGCATACAGGGCGCACGAACTGAGCGAAAGTAAGAAAAATCTTGAAAAAGCTTCCAATATGAAGTCGGACTTCCTTGCAAACATGAGCCATGAGATACGTACGCCTATGAACGCGGTAATAGGTCTTGCGGATCTTGCTCTGCGTGAGGAAATGTCAAGCTCCGCAAGGGAATATATCCATCAGGTAAAGGCTTCGGGGCAGAATCTTCTGGTAATTATCAACGATATTCTGGACTTTTCAAAGATAGAGTCGGGCAAAATGGATATTGTTGAAGTGGAATATGAGTCGCTTTCCCTTGTAAACGATCTGACAGGCATTGTTTGCAGCCGTATCGGCAGCAAGCCCATTGAATTTACAATGGACATTGACCCGAAACTGCCTAAGATCCTCTACGGCGACAATGTGCGCATCCATCAGATAATACTTAATCTTCTGACAAATGCTGTAAAATTTACCCGTCAGGGCGAAGTGCATCTTAAAATAGAATATGTTCCCAAGGACGAGGAAACTGCTATCCTGAAAGCGCAGATCCGCGACACGGGTATCGGTATCAAGGAAGCGGACATGAAAAAGCTTTTCAACTCCTTCCAGCAGGTGGACAGCAAGCGCAACCGCAACATCGAAGGCACGGGACTTGGTCTTGCGATCTCGCAGCAGCTGCTTCGTCTCATGCACGGAAAAATTTCCGTTGACAGCGTTTACGAGAAAGGTACCACTTTCTCCTTCGAGCTGCCCCAGAAGATAATTGACGGCACTCCCGCGGTTCCCGATCTGGAAAATCCCGTCAAGGCGGCTCTGATAATAGGCAATATCTATGTAAAACGTCAGCTTATGAACGATCTGAAAAAGATCGGCGCGGAGTACATCGACCTCACCGACGACGGCTCTCTTGAAGATGTCAAGATAGATCAGCTTATTGTTGACAAGGATCTGTTTGAAGATTACGCCCGCCCGTATCTTTCGGAACACAGCGAAGTGAAGGGTCTTGTGCTTTCCCCTTATGACAATATGGAAAATATTGATATGCCCAATGTGAAGATCATCAGCAAGCCCGTATATTCGCTGGGTCTTTACAACGGCATGGGCATGAGCAACGTTCCCCTCACCTACGAAAACGATACAGAGCTTGACACGTTCTCTTATATTGCTCCCGATGCGATAATTCTCGTTGTTGACGACAACACCGTGAACCTTACCGTTGCAAAGGGTCTGCTTGAACCGCTTAAAATGCGGATCGACGTTGCCGCAAGCGCAGCGGAAGCCATTGACAAGATACACAATGTAAAATACGATCTGATCTTCATGGATCACATGATGCCCGAAGTTGACGGAATTGAAGCAACGCACATTATCCGCCGTCTTGTGCCAAGCTATAATGACGTTCCCATCATCGCCCTGACGGCAAACGCTATCGGCGGCGCAAAGGAAATGTTCATTGCGGAAGGCATGAACGATTTTGTGGCAAAGCCAATTGAAATAAAGGACATTGTGGGAAAACTCCGCAGATGGCTCCCCAAGGAAAAGATCGTTCCCATTGACGGAGACGCAAGAGAACTTTTCGCGCAGGAAAATGCAGCTTCGGAAAGCGGCGGAAACAGCATTCTTGACATCAAGGAACTGGACACCGCTGCCGCTGTGAAACTTCTGGGAACGGAATCGCTTTTCCACACGGTGCTTAAAGAATATTTCTGCGCAATTGACAAAAAATATCAGGTGATAAAGGAACACAAAGCCGCAGAGCGTTGGAGAGATTACACGGTGGAAGTTCATTCCCTGAAAAGCACTTCCCGCCAGATCGGAGCTGATCCCCTTGCGGACATGGCTATGGAACTTGAAAAGGCGGGAAATGACGGAAATATCCCGCTTATCATGGAAAAGACCGACACCATGCTTGAAGAATATCTGAAACTGAAAGATGTTCTTGCGCCGTACTTCCCCGAATGCGCGGCTGCGGAAACGGGCAAAATTCCCAATATGGACGATATTCTTGCCCTGCTTGAACAGATGCAGGTGGCACTTGACAATTTCGACACACTGCAGATCGACGAAGTAATTGAAAATATGTCGGTATACAGATTTGCGGGAATGAACAGCAAGTATTTTGAGATACTGAAACAGGCTGCGCAGGAAAGCGACATTGAAAAGTGCGGTTCGATAATTGCCGAGTGGGGGCAGAAGCTTATAGAATCGGGCGGAGATGTTTCCGACCCCGAAGTTACGGCGGAACTGCTTGAAAAGCTCACCGCCGCGCTGGAAGCATTTGACACTCTGGAAATTGACGATGTGGTAAGCGAGATGTCCGCCCAGACCTATACCAACGAACAGCAGCAGCTTTTTGAAAAGTTAAAAACGGCGGCGGAGAATTACGACATAGACGGCTGCACGGAAGTCGCTTCGCTCTGGAAAGAACTTTTAGCGCAAAAGACAAATACGTAACCGAATATTTACGTTAAAAGGTTGACAAACTAACAGAAATATGTTATAACTTAGTTAGATTTTTATAAAAGGAGGATCTGCCATGGATAAGTACGAATGCCCATGCTCTTATGTTTACGATGAAGCTAAAGGCGACCCCGACGGAGGTATCGCTCCCGGTACAAAGTGGGAAGATATTCCCGACGACTGGTGCTGCCCTGTTTGCGGACTCAGCAAGAGCGAATTTACAAAGATATGACAGCAAGGCGGCTTTCCGTTGCTTCGGATCGCCGCCAATAAGTTTATGAAAGGAAATTTTTATGGTAAAGCTTAAAGACGATATTTACTATGTTGGCGCTATCAACCCCAACCTGAGAGTTTTCGATATAATCATGAAAACAGAATACGGAACTACTTACAATTCTTACCTTATCCGCGGCGAAAAGACCGCTCTTGTGGAAACTGTCCACGACAGTTTCGGAGAGGTGATGATGAACAATATCCGCGAGATATGCGATCCTTCCGAGATCGACTATGTTATCTTCAACCACACCGAACCGGATCACAGCGGCTCTGTCGAAAAGATCATGCAGGCAAATCCCGAAGTGATAATTGTCGGCTCGGCTGCGGCGATAAAGAATATTTCCAACGTTTCAAACAGAAGCGATTTCAAGAGCATGACTGTCAAGAACGGCGATACCCTCGACCTTGGCAAAGGCATGGTGATAGAGTTCATATCCGCTCCCAATCTTCACTGGCCTGACAGCATTTTCTCCTATCTGCCGTCAAGGAAAACCGTGTTTACCTGCGATTTTCTGGGAGCGCATTACTGCGAACCGCTTATCACCGACGATGTTATAACATATCCTCAGGAATATGAGGACGCTCTTGCTTACTATTATAAAGCGATCTTCGGTCCTTTCCCCAAATTCGTGCAGGACGGTCTTGCAAAGCTGAGACCTCTCGATTTTGACATGGTTTGCTGCTCCCACGGACCTGTATTAAAGAACGGCTGCAAGCACGCTATGGAAATGTACGGCAAATGGGCAGTTCCCGAAGCTCCCAAAGGAACGGCGGCGATACTTTACGTTTCCGCTTACGGCTACACCCGAGCTGCTGCGGAACGTTACGCAAAGAAGCTTGAAAGCTGCGGAATTTCCGTAAAATGCCTGAACATTATCAAACACGATCCCGCAGAGATCGCGGAAGCTGTCTCGGGCGCGGCGGGACTGGTTTTCGGTTCCCCCACTATCAACAGGGACGCTCTTAAACCAGTCTGGGACGTTATGTCCTCAATTGACGCCATAACCAACAAGGGCAAGCCTTTTGCGGTGATCGGTTCATACGGCTGGAGCGGCGAAGCCTGTGCTATGCTGGATTCCCGCGGTCAGGGGCTTGGGCTCAAAAAGATCCACGAGCCTTACAGATGGCTCATGAAGCCCTCCGAAAACGACTTTGCGGAGATCGACAAGCTGGCTGAACAATTTGCGGAAGCGCTGAAATGATAGAAAGGGTGCTGCAAGCGCGGCGCCCTTAACTTTTAAGAAAGCAGAACACATCTTGCGGAGGAAGTTTTAAATGAGTTTTTTGAAAAAATTATTCGGCGGCAATCCCGGAAACGAAGTCCCCGAAATCGAAGAAGAGCCTTTTATCAAGCCTTATGATTTCTATGTTGAAGCGGACGATCGCCACAATGCGGAAAAGACTTTTGAGACGGAACGTCCCCAAAGCGTGGATATTTTACAGATCCTTGACGAAATGGAGCTTGCGTTCGATATTATAAACGATTTCGGCGTAAGGCGGAAGCTGAAAAAACTTTACTCCGAACTTGCTTTTGAAATTGACGAGTATGTTTCATATGAAGGCGGACGTTCCGCGGATTCCTTCGCAGAAGAGGAAATTGACGATACGGTATATGAGATCCACGCCGCAATTTCAAGGGAAAGCGACGATTCGCCGTTTAAAGTGACAATACGCATAGCGGAAGGACAGGAGTGATGGATCATGGCTCTGGACGGAGCTTTTCTCAGCATTGTAAAGGACGAACTTTCGCCGCTTATAGGCGGCCGCGTTGACAAAATTTCTCAGCCGTCCCGCGAGGAGATACTTATTGCTTTCCGAACCAAAGGCGGAACGGAAAAGCTGTTCATTTCCGCATCGGCGGGTTCGGCAAGAGTCCATATCACCGGAAAGAACATTGAAAATCCCAAAGTTCCGCCTATGTTCTGTATGCTGCTCCGCAAACATCTGGGGAACGGCAGACTTGTAAATATCCGTCAGGACGGTCTGGAACGCATTCTTTACTTTGATTTTGAAGCGTCCACCGAACTGGGCGACATGACGAACATCACCGCCGCGGTGGAAATAATGGGACGGTGTTCAAATCTTGTGCTTATAAATTCCGAAGGGAAGATCATCGACAGCATAAAGCGTGTAGACGCGGAAATGTCCCGCGAAAGAATGGTCCTGCCGAACATGGTCTATTCCGTCCCGCCGCGAGGGGAAAGGCTTGATTTCCGAAGCTGCACAAAGGAAGATATTCTGAAAATTTCCGAAGCAATGCCCGATGCGGAGCTTTCCAAACATCTTATACGCATATTCGAGGGGATCTCCCCTATCGTTGCCCGCGAATGGGCGGACGCTGCTTCGGGCGGAACGGACGTTTCCAAAAGCGATCTGCGGGGAGAACTTCTTGACAGGCTTTTCGGCGAGATAGTAAAGTCGCGCACAGCGCGGGATCTCACTGCCGTAAAGGACAAAGAGGGAATGCTAAAGGACTTTTCGTTCATAAATATCCGTCAGTACGGAGATCTGATGAACACGGTGAAATTCCCCTCCGCCTGCGAACTTCTGGACAATTTCTACGAGGAGCGTGACAGCGTTTCGCGAATGAAACAGCGTTCGCAGGATCTATACAAGCTCCTTACAAGCACTTCGGAGCGAATCGCAAGACGTCTTGCAAATCAGCGCGAGGAGCTGAAAACTTCCGCCGACAGGGAAAAATTCAAGCTGTACGGCGATCTTCTCTCCGCAAATCTTTACAGGCTCGAAAAGGGCATGAACAGCGTAACGGTGGAGAATTACTTTGAGGAAAATTCCCCCGAAATCACCATAAAGCTTGACCCCAGACTCACGCCGTCAAAAAATATGCAGAAATATTACGGCGAGTACCGCAAAGCCGACACCGCCGAAAAGATCCTCACCGAACAGATTGCAAAGGGCGAGGAAGAACTTGCGTACATTGACAGCGTTTTTGACGCTCTTACCCGCACAAGCAGCGAGGACGAGGTGAACGAACTCCGCGCAGAGCTTTCGGAGCAGGGATATATCCGCTCCGCAAAGATAAAGGGCAAGCTTCCCAAAAGCCGTCCGCCGTTAGAATTTGTCTCGCCTGACGGTTTCACCGTTCTTGTTGGTCGGAACAACAAGCAGAACGATCAGCTTACCGCCAAACTTGCGGACAAGTCCGACATATGGCTCCATGTGAAGAATATCACAGGTTCCCATGTTATCATACGGGCAGGCGGAAAGGAAGTTCCCGAAACGACTGTGCGCTTCGCGGCGGGGATAGCGGCATTCCACAGCAGAGCTAAAAACTCCTCGCAAGTCCCCGTGGACTATGTTCCCGTAAAACTTGTCAAAAAGCCTGCGGGGGCAAAGCCCGGAATGGTCATTTTCACGGGGAACAGGACGATCTATGTCACGCCCATAGATCCGTACAAAAACTAAGCGCAGAATGCATTTGCCAAAATGATTGACAAATCCCGCAAGTTGGGTTATAATACTAATATCAGCGTTTATTAATTGGAGGAATACAAATGTCAAAGAAATTCTACATCACCACACCTATCTATTATCCGTCGGGCAATCCCCATATCGGGCATTGTTATACGACAGTTGCCTGCGATTCTATCGCCAGATACAAGCGAATGCAGGGCTATGATGTTATGTTCCTCACAGGCACGGACGAACACGGTCAGAAGATCGAGGAGAAAGCCGCCGAGAAAGGCGTTACCCCCAAGGAATATGTTGACGAGATCGTTAAAATTTTCAAGAACCTCTGGTCATACATGAATATAAGCTACGACAGGTATATCCGCACTACCGACGACTACCATGTGGAAGCCGTTCAGAAAATTTTCAGAACGCTTTACGACAAGGGGTACATCTACAAGGGCGAATATAAGGGCAAATACTGCACTCCCTGCGAAAGCTTCTGGACGGAATCCCAGCTTGACGAGAACGGCTGCTGTCCCGAATGTCACCGCGAGGTGAAAGAAGCCCGTGAAGAAGCGTATTTCTTTAAAATGTCCCCGTTTGCGGACAGGATAGAAAAGCTCCTGCTGGAGACCGACTATCTCCGCCCCAAGACCCGCGCAGTGGAACTGGTAAACAATTTCATCAAGCCCGGACTGGAAGATCTGTGCGTTTCAAGAACGTCTTTCAAGTGGGGAATACCCGTTGATTTTGACGACAAACACGTTGTTTACGTCTGGATAGACGCGCTTTCAAACTATATCACCGCGCTTGGGTACAACAATTCCGCGTATGACGATTATGACAAATTCTGGCCTGCGGACGTGCATATGGTTGCAAAGGATATTATGCGTTTCCACGCTATCATATGGCCTGCAATGCTTATGGCGCTTGATCTTCCCCTGCCGAAACATCTTGCAGTCCACGGCTGGATAACTTTCAACGGTCAGAAGATGAGCAAATCCTTGGGAAATGTTGTGGATCCGCTTGTTCTGGGCGAACGCTACGGCTGCGATGCTATCCGTTACCACATTCTTCGGGAAATGGCTCTTGGCGCGGACAGCTCCTTCTCAAACAAGATAATGATCGAACGGATAAATTCCGACCTTGCCAACGATTTGGGAAATCTTGTTTCCCGCACCGTTACAATGGTAAAGAAGTATTTTGACGGAACACTTCCCGCCGACAGGGAAGCCGATCCCATAGACAATGAGCTTGTTTCCATGGCAAGTGCGCTCCGCGGCAATGTGGATCACTTTGTGGACGAAACCCAGCTGAACAACGCGCTGGCGGAAATTTTCAAAGTTATCAGCCGCGCAAACAAGTATATTGACGAGACTGCGCCTTGGGTACTTGCCAAGGACGAGACGAAAAAGCCCCGCCTTGCCGCTGTTCTGTATAATCTTCTGGAAACCATCAGAATTTCCACCATACTGCTGTCCTGCTTCATGCCCGCAACCATGCCGAAAGTCTGGGAACAGATCGGCGCGGACGGTGATAATGTCACATATGATTCTGCGGGAAAATTCGGCTCGCTGCCCGCAAATGTCACCGTAAAGCCGGGAGAAATACTTTTCCCGCGGCTTGACATTGACAAGGAGACCGAGGAGCTGAACGCCATTATCCTGAAAAATGCTCCCGCTCCTGCGGAAGATCAGGACAAGGCAAATCTCGTTCCCATTTCGGAAACTATCAAGATAGACGATTTCGGGAAAGTGGATCTGCGTGTTGCGGAAGTAAAGGCTTGCGAGAAAGTTCCCAAGGCGAAGAAGCTGCTTTGCTTACAGCTTGATGATGGTTTCGGAACTCGTCAGGTGGTTTCGGGAATTGCCAAGTGGTACGCGCCCGAAGATCTTATCGGCAAAAAGCTGATAGTCGTTGCGAACCTTGCGCCCGCCACGCTTTGCGGAGTTGAGTCCAACGGCATGATAGTTGCCGCCGATGTGGACGATGCGGCAAAAGTTATCTTCGTTGACAAAGACATTCCCAACGGCGCAAAACTAAGATAATTCGTAATGCGTAATGCGTAATTCGTAATTGCAAGTAATTTTATATGCGTGAAATAATTACGCATTACGAATTACGAATTACGCATTTGATCTTGAAAGGGTAAAATTGTATGTTAGAATATATTGATTCTCATGCTCATTATGATGCGGAGCAGTTCGATAACGACAGGGACGAGCTTCTGGAACGCATACATAAAGCGGGTGTGCGGAATATCGTGAACATGGGCTGCAATATGGAGCGTTCACAAATTTCGGTGGAGTATTCCCAAAAGTACCCATTTGTTTTTGCCGCCGTGGGAATACACCCCGAGGACGTGGAAGGCGTTCCCGATAACTATTTGCAGCAGCTGAAAGAATGGGCGGAGCTTCCAAAAACGGTCGCCATCGGAGAGATCGGGCTGGACTATCATTATGAGAATTACAACTCCGCTTTGCAGAAAAAGTTCTTTGAGGAACAGCTTGACCTTGCCAAGGAACTTTCCCTGCCTGTGGTGATACATTCCAGAGACGCCACCGAAGATACCATGGAAATACTTCGGAAGCGCGGCGCGGTGAACGGAGTTATGCACTGCTTTTCGGGTTCTGCCGAGACTGCAAAGCAAGTTCTTGCACTGGGAATGAATATAAGCTTTACGGGCGTGCTGACTTTCAAGAACGCAAGACGAGCTATTGAAGCGCTTGAAATTGTTCCTCTTGAAAGGCTAATGCTTGAGACCGACTGCCCGTACATGGCTCCCGAACCCAACCGCGGGACTCGCTGCGACAGCAGTATGATAATTTACATCATACAGAAAATTGCGGAAATAAAAGGCGTTTCCCCCGAGCTTGTGGCAAAGCAGACCATGGAAAACACCCTGAAATTATTTTATAAAATGAAGTAAAATTCCCGTATCCGATTTGCGGATACGGGAAAACTTTTATTCTGCTTCTTTTAACGCCATCATCTTTTCAAGAAGTTCCTGATCCTTGAATTGATAGGTCGTCCTGTCATAGCGCAGATCTGTAATATCCCAGAGCATGGGACACATTCCGCGGGAGTATGCGGCTTCGCAGACCGAACTTACAAAAAGCCGTGCGGACTCGGGATCTTTGTTTTTTGTGGGACAGCCGTATTCTCCGATTATTACGGGAACGCCGTTATCCGCAAAGTACGTCTTTACCTTGTCCATATTCCTGTTGAGTTCTTCAAAATCTGCGTCTGTTCCCCATTCGGAGCGCATCTTTCCCCATGAAGCGTCCTCTTCAAGTATTGCAAATGTGGACGGCGTGTAATAGTGGACGGACACCGCACATCTTCCCGCAGGATCTTCGGGCATTTTAAAACACTCATCGCAGGTAAGGTCTATATCCGTGTTGTAACCTGCAATAAGCAGATGGCGCTTCTCGTTGTTTCCGCCCGAGCCGCGGACGATGTTCACGAATTTCTGATTAATGTCGTTGAGAATGCCGTATGCTTTTTCCTTGTCGCCCTGATGACTGTAACGGTTCCAGACTTCGTCCCATACGCCCTCTTCGTTCAGCGACTCGAATATAAGATGATCGCCGTATTCATTGAAAGCTTCCGCAAGCTGCGTCCAGATACTTTCATACTTTTCAAAACATTCGTCCCGCTTGCCGTCCTTGCCGAACTTTTCAAACCAACCGCCGTCCCAGTGGATATTCATAACAACGTAAAGTCCGCTGTCAAGCGCCCAGCCCACAACTTCTTTCACGCGGGCGAGGTAGTCGGGGTTTATGTCAAAATTTTCCCTTGACATCATGTTTGACCATGCAACGGGTATGCGCAGACTGTCAAAACCGAGATCCGCGTAGCCCCCGATCATTTCCCGCGTAACAACGGGACTTCCCCAGCCTGTTTCGTACTTCTGCACCTCGGAGTAACTCATTCCGCAGGATTCAAAGGTATTTCCCAGATTTATGCCGATTCCCATCTCGTTCACGATCTCCTGTGTGGTCATTTCCCGAACCTCGTTCACTGCCGATGTGTTTTCTCCGCAGCCTGAAAATCCTGCGGCGCATATTGCGGCGGAAAGCAGCGCGGAAACTATTTTTCCGTGAAATTTCATAGTCATTTCTTCCCTTCTGAAAACGTTTACAAACTTTTGAACATTAAAACAGGCAGAACGCCTGTTTTAATTTGCTTTTAGTAATTTTCCCTGCGGACTTCAAAGAAGCTGCGGGGGTGATTGCAGACAGGGCAGACATCGGGAGCGCTCTTGCCCATTACAAGATGACCGCAGTTGCGGCATTCCCACATTTTCATTTCGCTCTTTTCAAAGACCTGCTGCATTTCAACATTCTTTAACAGTGCGCGGAAACGTTCCTCGTGTGCCTTTTCGATCTGTCCCACAGCGCGGAATTTTTCCGCAAGGTCGGTGAAGCCCTCGGACTCCGCGTCCTTTGCAAAGCCTTCATACATATCCGTCCACTCGTAATTTTCGCCGTCTGCCGCTGCGGCAAGATTTGCCTTTGTATCGCCAATGCCGTTTAATGCTTTCAGCCAAATCTTGGCGTGTTCCTTTTCGTTGTCGGCTGTTTTCAGGAAAATTTCAGCTATCTGCTCGAATCCCTCTTTTTTAGCCGCGCTTGCAAAATATGTATACTTGTTTCTTGCCTGACTTTCTCCCGCAAAAGCGGCGAGAAGGTTCTTTTCGGTCTTGCTGCCTTTAAGTTCCATGATTAAAACCACCTTTTTCCTGCCTGATCGGCATATTATGATATAATTATATAATATCATTCAGGCTTTGTCAAGGGCTATTTTATCCCCGTAACAACTCTGTCATTCCCCGAAAGATCCTTGTATATCTCAACATTTTTATAGCCGCTTTTTTGGAGAATGTCCCGCACCGCTTCTCCCTGCTCGTAACCTATCTCAAAGGCGATAAATCCGCCGTCTTTGAGAATTTCCCCCCAGAGTGCGGAAATTATGCGGTAGAATTTCAGACCGTCCGCACCGCCCCGAAGGGCAATTTCGGGCTCGTGTTTCACTTCGCGGGAAAGCTCGTTCATTTCCTTGTCGGTGATATAGGGCGGGTTGGAGACTATCCCGTCAATTTTGCGGTATTCTCCGAAATCGTCGGGATCAAGGAAATTTTCCAACAGTCTGCCGTCGGTGATGTCGCCTTTTATAATTTTCACGTCCGCGCCGTTGCTTTGGATATTTTTGATAAGATAGGGCATTGCGTCGGAAGAAAGCTCCACCGCGTGGATCGTCGCTTTCGGAAGTTCTTTTTTCAGAGTGACGGCAATGCAACCGCTTCCGCTGCAAAGGTCGCAGATCTCGGGAGAAGCGTTCCCCGACTTTTCAAAATGTTCAAGGACGCGCTCCACGAGAATTTCCGTATCGGGTCGGGGAATAAGCACGCCTTCCCCAACGAAGAACGTTCTGCCGTAAAAATCCCACTTTCCCAGAATGTATTGGAGCGGTATTCCCGAACATCGCTTTTCGGCTGCGGACATGAGCCTGTCCGCATCGGGTTCGGGAACTTCTCTGTCACCGTTCAGAAGCAGAGACACTTTATCCGTGTGAAGAATATCCTCAAAAAGACAGTCTGTGTCGAAGCGGTGATCTTCCACGCCTGCAACAGCAAGCATATTTTCGGTAAGCTCGTAAAGTTCTTTTAAGATCAAAATTTAAACGTCCTTTCAGAAAGAAATTATTCCAAGATGTTCTAAAAGTATCTTTGTGCCGATAAGAATGAGTATAACTCCACCTGCGATCTCGGCTTTGTTCTTGTACTTTGCGCCGAAGCGGTTCCCAAGGATCACACCGCCCAGAGACAGCGCAAAAGTCGTAACTCCGATGATAAGGATCGCAAAGAAAATGCTTACTTCCAGAAATGCGAAAGTTATCCCCACCGCAAGGGCGTCAATGCTCGTTGCAATTGCAAGCATGAAAAGCTCGCCGATCTTCAGGGAATACTCGTTTTCCGCGTCCCCTTCCTTCTCGTGCAGGGCGTCAAAGATCATTTTCCCGCCGATGAAAAGCAGCAGCGCAAAGGCTATCCAGTGGTCGAAAGATTCGATATATTTTGAAAATCCCGAACCGAGGAAGTACCCGATAAGGGGCATTAGTGCCTGAAATCCGCCGAAAAACAGCGCAATGACATAGGCGTGTCCGATATTGAGTTTCCGCATATTGAGACCTTTGCAGACGGACACGGAAAATGCGTCCGCAGAAAGTCCTATGCCTATCATGAAAAGTTCAAAAAATCCCATAACTAAGCGTCTCCCGATATGTACAGGCGGTATGCCCGTGCGGTTTTTGCCGTAAAGCTTGTCAATTAAAATCTATGAAAAATATCCCGCTGATATGCATTTACTCACGGTATAAAAAATACATCTCGAAAAAGACTCAATTGAATCTTTTTCGAGATGTACCCATTGGTGCGAGTAATGGGACTTGAACCCATACGTCATACGACACACGCCCCTCAAACGTGCCTGTCTGCCTATTCCAGCACACTCGCAAACGCCGTTTAACTCAACGACTTAATTATTATATCACACTCAAAAACGATTGTCAAGGCTTTTTCAAGGATTTTTATGAATTTTTTGTAAATCATTTTCAAGCAGGAACTTTGCCACGCTGTCGGAATTGTTTCCGCCGATAATGCCGCTTGCGGCAGCTTTCAGCTCGGGAGCCGCATTTTCCACAGCGTAACACTCATCTGCGGCGCGGAACATTTCGGCATCGTTTATGCCGTCCCCAAAAACCACAAGCTTTTCGCAGCCCAGACGCTTTTTAAGCTGAATGACCGCATTTGCCTTGTTTGCGGCATTCGGGAGAATTTCCAGCCACTGATCCCCGCTGTAGATGTCAAGCCCGTAAATGCAGTGGAAACGCCCTTTCAGCGCGCTGTACGCTTCCGACATTGTTCCTGCTTCGTCTATGCAGGAGAAATAGAAAATTTCCCCCGAAAGCATATCGGCTTCTTTTACGGGACGGTGGCGCGGATCGTCACGGCGGGTATCAAGAAACTCACTCATTCCCCGTGTGAGTTCTGACGGGATATAGGAAAATTTTTCCTCATTGTCAATGATAGAGTATATCAGCGGCGAAATACCGTTTTCCCGCAAAACATTGTAAATTTCTTCCGCTTCTTTTTCCGTGAAAATGTTCTTTACCAGCCATTCACCCGTGGAATTATCCATTATAAACGCACCGTTGTACACGATAACGGGGTATCTGATGTCAAGCCCCGCGGTAACTTTCCGAGCGGTTATTATTGAACGCGCCGTTGCAAAGGTGAATATGATCCCCTTAGCGGTGAGTCCGTTTATTATTTCAAGGCTTTTTTTGGAAATATTCTGCTCACTCGTAAGAAGTGTTCCGTCCAGATCGGATATGTAAAGTACTGCCATGACGTTCCTCCGCAAAACGGGACGGATAACCGTCCCGCCATATCATTTTCCTGCAAAATGCGCGTTGAGCTTTGAAACAAGATCCTCGGGGTCAACACCGTGGACTGCGCAGGCGTCAGCAATGCTTTCTCCTCTTGACGAAGGGCAGCCGAGGCAGTGCATTCCCATAGCAAGGAAAAAAGGTGCGGTCTCGCTGTCTGTATCGAGAACATCGCCGATGATGGTATCTTTTGTAACTGTCATTTTACATTCCTCCCGTATTCATTATAAATATATTATAACCCATTTCTACCGAAATTGCAACACATATTTTAAGTTTGCAGGTAATTTGCAAAAACTATTGCATTTTCCGCAAAAGAATGATATAATAATATTAATTATATTTCGGAACGGAGTCTTGCTGTTGAATTTTCTTAATAAACTTGAGCGTAAGTTCGGGCGGTATTATATCAGCAATCTTATGCTTTATATCGTTATAGGAACGGGACTGGTCTTTGCGTTCCAGTACCTGTTCCCTACCCTGCCCATATATTCACTTCTCAACTTCGACCGCTCGCTGATCCTTCACGGACAGGTCTGGCGGCTGATAAGCTTCATCTTTATCCCCGAAAGCGGCAATCCCATAGGTATGCTGTTCTGGCTGTACCTTTACTATATCTTCGGTTCAAATCTTGAAAGCTACTGGGGAAGTTTCCGCTTCAATGTCTACTACTTTTCGGGAGTCCTGTTTGCAATTATCGCGGGACTTATCACAGGCTACGCGTCAAACGAGTACCTTAATCTTTCGCTGTTCCTTGCAATTGCAATACTTGACCCCAATCGTCAGCTGCTGCTGTTTTTCTTCATTCCAATAAAAATGAAGTGGTTCGCGTGGCTCTATCTTGCGCTGATGATATATGATTTCGTGCCGCTATATGCGATTTCCTACGCAATAAGCGCACATCTTCCTTTCGGAATGACTATCGATCTGCTCAATTCTTTTTGGAACATTCGTCTGTTCATGATAATTTCCATGCTGAATATCGCGCTGTTTTTCGGCGGAGACTTTTTCCGCAGGATACGCGACAAATTCAGGTATAGGAACGTGCGCAAGAATTTCAAGAAAAATATCCGCATGACCACATTCAAAGATGATGAATAAACGGGACGCCGCAAAAAAAGCGGCGTCCTCGGTTTTTTACATATCGTAGACTTCACTTGCTTTTAAAAGCGTGAAATTATTTTCCACAAGGGCTTCTATTGCCCTGTCGTTGTTGTCGACTCTGAGTATCACATACGCCTGATCTTCCGCCTTGGAAATAAAGGCATACATATATTCCACCGAGATATTTGCGGCGTAGAGACACTCCACGACTCCCGAAAGACCGCCGGGCGCGTCTGTAATTCCGATTGCTATAACATTTGTAAGAGAAACTGTCCAGCCTGCTTTTTTCAGAGCCTCGCAGGTCTCGTCGGGTTTATTGACGATAAGGCGGAGAATTCCGAAATCCTTTGTATCCGCCACGGACAGCGCGCGTATGTCGATATTATTTTCCGCCAGAAGTTTTGTTACGGCACTTAACCTGCCCGGCTTATTCTCTACAAAAATTGATATTTGCTTTATTAACATAAAATTTCCCTCCTGTTTTATAAAATGCGTAATGCTTAATGCGTAATTCGTAATTGGCAGACTTGCGTATTGATAATTTTTAATTACGCATTACGAATTACGCATTACGAATTATACAAGTTTTCGTTTATCAATGACGCGAACGGCTTTTCCTTCGCTTCTTGCAATGGTTTTGGGCGGAACGAGATGTACTTTCGGACTTATGCCCAGCATGGTCTTGATAGCCGCCGCAAGCTCCCGCTCCTTCTGCTGAATGTCCTTTACCATATCGGAGAATTTATCATCGGACATTTCAACATTTACATCAAGAGTATCGCTGTTGTTTATGCGGTCAACTTCTATCTGATAGTTGGGCGCATAACCCTGTTCGATAAGAACGGTCTCTATCTGCGACGGGAAAACATTTACTCCGCGGATAATAAGCATATCATCGCTTCGTCCGAGGGGCTTGCTCATCTTTACAAGAGTACGTCCGCAGGAGCATTTTTCCCTTGTGAGAACGCATATATCGCGAGTTCTGTAACGAAGCAGCGGGAAGGCTTCTTTTGTAATGCTTGTGAATACCAGTTCGCCCTTTGAACCCTCGGGGAGAACTTCTCCCGTGTCGGGGTCGATAATTTCCGCAATGAAATGATCCTCGTTGATGTGCATACCCGTCTGCTCACTGCATTCAAAGGAAACGCCCGGACCGCTTGTTTCGGTAAGTCCGTAAATGTCATACGCCTTTATGCCCAGAGACTTTTCAATTTCGCGGCGCATTTCCTCCGTCCATGGCTCCGCTCCGAAAATTCCCGCTTTCAGCTTGATGTCGTCGGTGGTGTAGCCCATTTCGTGGAGAGTTTCGCCGATATATGCGGCGTAAGACGGCGTACAGCAAAGGATCGTTGACTGCAAGTCGATCATGAACTGTATCTGCCTTTCGGTGTTTCCCGAGGACATTGGCAGAGTCAGACAGCCCACTTTGTGAGAACCGCCGTTCAGTCCGGGTCCTCCCGTGAAAAGTCCGTAGCCGTAGCAAACCTGACAAACATCATCTTTCGTTCCGCCTGCCGCGGTGATGGCTCGGGCGCAGCAATCTTCCCAGAGATCGATGTCATGCTGAGTGTAGAACGCAACCACGCGCTTTCCCGTTGTTCCGCTGGTGGACTGGATCCTTACACATTCCGAAAGGGGCTTTGCAAGAAGTCCGTAGGGATAGGCTTCCCGCAGATCTGCTTTGGTGAGAAAAGGCAGCTTGTGCAGATCAGCGGTGGATCTGATGTCGTCGGGAGTAACTCCCTTTTCGTCCATCAGCTTCTTGTAGTAAGGCACATTTGCGTAAACGTGCTTTACCTGAGCAACGAGCCGTTCGTCCTGAAGCTTTTTCATATCCTCCCGGGACATACACTCGATCTCTTTGTTCCAGTATCTTTCCATTGGCTTGATCCTCCGTTATATAAAATTTTAATAATGCCCAAAAATTTCATCAAGCAGTTTTATTCCGCTTTCTGTCCTGAAAAAACTTTTTTTCGCGTTTTCGACAGCCGTCCGGGAAAGCCCGTCCTCACAGGCGTTTACAATAAAGTCCGCTTCAAGCAGTATCTGCCAGTCAATGCCGTCAACGCCTTTATAAGTATGATGATGTGCAACAAGAAAACACACTCTTTCAGTGGTCTTTTCATCGAAACCTGCTTTTATCAGCATTTCCCGCGCAGGTGCAGGACCAAGTTCTTCCTGAAGTTTTCCTCCGCAAATTCCCGCGCCGTATTTTTCCTCGGCAATTTTTATGCCCGCATCATGAACTATTGCAGCCGCACAAAGTGTAAAGTACGTGTCTTTGTCAAGCTTTTCAAGCTTTCCGATAGTTTCGGAAAAGGCATAAACTTTCATAAAATGCTGTATTCTTTTTATATCTCCCGAAAAGAAATGTATCATTTCAAGGATAAGTCTTTCGGTATCGCCCATCATACAGCTGCCTTCCTGCCAAGTTCAAAGGCTTTTTTGTTAAGTTCAAGGAACTTAGGCGGAACGCACTGTTCGATAGCGTCCTGCCAGAGTTTGTCATCAAAATCCGTGGACGCGGCGACAACTCCCATAAGCACAACATTTGACGCCTTGGAATTTCCCGCTTCTTCCGCAAGGGAAAGGGCGTCTGCGGCGGTGACTTGTATCCCCGCGGCTTTGATCTTTTCGATTATATTTTCGGGATATTCGGCGTTTCCCGTAATTACGGGCATGGGGTCAAGTTTCTGCGTGGACGTTATCAGCTTGCCGCCTTTTTTGAGATAAGGCAGCCAGCGTGCGGATTCAAGCTGCTCAAATGAGATGATAACGTCCGCTTCGCCCTTTTCGATAACAGGCGAAAATACCTCGTCTCCGTATTTTACATATGTAACTACCGAACCGCCCCGCTGTGACATTCCGTGAACTTCGGACACCTTAACATCATATCCCTGCGCAAGCAGAACATTTCCCAGAAGCCTTGACGCTAACAGCGAACCCTGTCCGCCCACGCCGACTATCATAATAGAACGTGTTTCCATTTATCTGATACCTCCGCATATTATTATTCGGAAATCGCGCCGAACCTGCACACTTCGGAGCAGATCCCGCAGCCGACACACTGAGTGTGATCTATGACCGCCTTGCCGTCTCTTACGGAAATTGCGGGGCAGCCGAGTTTCAGGCACATCTTGCAGCCTTTGCAGTTGTCGGTAACCACTTTAAGAGCGGGCTTGTGCTTTACATATTTAAGAAGCGCGCAGGGGCGGCGGGAAATTATCACCGAAGGCTCGTTTACAGCAAGTTCTTCCTTTATCGCCGCTTCGGTCTCCGCTAAATTGTAGGGATCAACAACTCTTACCCGCTTTATGCCGATAGCTTTGCAAAGTTCTTCAAGATTCACCGCCGCGGCGGGATCGCCTTTAAGGTTCTTGCCTGTGGTGGGGTTCTGCTGATGTCCCGTCATGCCCGTAATTGAGTTGTCAAGGATAATAACGGTGGAATTTGTAGCATTATAGGCAATATTTACAAGCCCTGTCATTCCGCTGTGCATGAATGTGGAATCGCCTATTACCGCAACGGTAGACTTTTCCGCTTCCTCGCCGCGGGCTTTGTTGAAACCGTGCAGCGCGGAAATTGAAGCACCCATGCAAATTGTTGTGTCCATTGCGGAAAGGGGCGCGCTTGCTCCGAGAGTGTAGCAGCCGATGTCTCCCGAAACGCGAATCTTGTTTTTGGAAAGGCAGTAGAACAGTCCTCTGTGGGGACAGCCAGCGCACATCACGGGCGGACGGACGGGAACATTTCCGTCAAAAGCGGTAAAATCATTTTTCTTACCGAGGAGTTTTTCCGCAACGATAGCCTGCGAAATTTCCCCTATGTAACCGAAAAGCTCTTTTCCCACAACATCAAGACCAAGCTTCTTGCAGTGGGACTCGATAATGTCGTCCAGTTCCTCGATAACGTAAACTTTCTTGTACTTAGCGCAAAAATCCTTGATAAGCTTGATGGGCAGAGGATTTACAACGCCTAATTTCAGGTATGAAGCGCTGTTTCCCATAGCTTCCCTTGCGTACTGATAGGAAACTCCGCTTGTGATAATGCCTATCTCTCCGCCGTTGTCAATGACCTTGTTAAGCGGGGAAGTTTCGGCGTATTCTATGAGTTTCCGGGTCCGCTCCTCAACAAAAACGTGTCTGCCCCGGGCAAATGCGGGCATCATGACATATTTCTGAGGATCTTTCACATACTCTTTCTGCGCGGGTTCCACTCTGTCGCAAAGCTCCACCGCCGACTGTGAATGTGCCACTCTTGTGGACATTCTCATGATAACGGGAGTGTCAAATTTTTCCGAAAGTTCAAAAGCTGTCTTTGTAAATTCCTTACATTCCGCAGAATCGGAAGGTTCAAGCATAAGGACTTTTGAAGCGATGGCATGATGGCGGGAATCCTGCTCGTTCTGGGAAGAGTGCATTCCCGGGTCGTCCGCAACGGCAATTACCATGCCGCCGTTGACGCCCGTATAAGAAGCGGTATAAAGCGGATCTGCGGCAACGTTCAGACCGACGTGTTTCATTCCGCAGAAGGAACGCGATCCCGCAATTGACGCGCCCAGCGCAACTTCCATGGCGACTTTCTCATTAGGCGCCCATTCGGCGTAGATCTCATCATACCCGGCAGCGAACTCGGTTATCTCGGTGGACGGAGTTCCCGGGTAGCTTGAAACTACGGTAACGCCCGCTTCGTAAAGACCTCTTGCGAAAGCGGCGTTGCCCAGCATAAGTTTTTTCATATTTATGAGTCCTTTCTATGATACATATATATTTTTATTATATCACACTTTGTTAAAAAAGAAAAGAGTTTTTTGAAAAATATTTTTCGGAAAATTTTCAGAGTCAAAATTCCATATTAAGGCAAATTCAAAATAATTTGAGAGAATTTTCAAAAAATGCTTGCAATGCCGTCGGGAATGTGGTATAATATTAAATACTTACGGATTGATCCGATATATAGGTGTGCGGGCCCTGTGCAACGAAACACCGTGAACCATGTCAGGCGGGGAACCGAGCAGCATTAAGCGGAACGTGTCGTGTGCCGCAGCAAGCCTGCACACCTATGTACCGGATCATGTTTTTATCAGGCATACTATTATATTTCGGACGGTGGATCTATAAATGGATTTCCTGAAAAAACTTGCAGCGTTCTGGATGGAATTTTCTCCGTGGCTGCTTGTTCATATGATCGTTTTCTGCCTTATCGGCGGATACTTCGGGTATGACGTTCTCGGGGCGGAAGGCGTTGCTTATTACTATTCTGTGATACTGATAAGCCTTGCGGCGGCTCTGGTACTGTCTTTAGCCGCTTACCTTGCTTTCGGAAGGCGCGATATAAGGTACACTCTCAACCGCGCGGATCCTTTCGACAGGCGGCGCATATACAGCTGTTTCAGCGGAAAAAACGCTTCCCTGCTCTGCGAAGCCGCTATCGATATGGAAATGATGAGCTTTTCGGAAGCTCTCGAAAAGATGAAAGAAGTGGAACAGGAAGAGGATCTTGACGAACCGCAAAGAGCTGTTCTGGACTATTATCTGGGAAAATGCTACCAATACATGGGCTATCCTTCAAACGGTGCAAAGTATTTCCGCGATGCGATAGATAAAGGATTTGTCTCGGACGATGCATACCTTTTTGCCGCAAGGTGCCTTGTGGCAAACGGCAGCTTTGACGATGCCATCTACTACTACGGAAACCTTATCACAAACGGCTGTATGTTCGATTTCATCTATACCGATGTGGGACTTGCATATCTGAAAAAAGGCGACGGCGAAAAAGCTCTTGAATATTTCAAACGCTCCGTGCGGGAAGGAAAGAACTATGCTTTTGCCCTCGGCGGCTGCTCCCTTGCATATCTGCAAATGAAGGATCTTGCCAGAAGCGAGGAATTCTACCGCAAAGCCCTTGCCTGCAATATGACGGACATTTACGGCTTCAAGGTGTATTACTGCAATATTGCAGAATCTTTAGGGCTGATCGATGACATTAATCCCAATATAAGGAAAAGTATGATAACGGGACAAGAAATATTACGATAGGAAGTGTGGAAAGGTGTACAAGGCTCTTTACAGGAAATACCGTCCGCTGACATTTGACGATGTTGTTTCTCAGCCCCATGTGACCACTACCCTGAAAAATCAGCTCATAAACGGCAAGACCGCCCATGCGTATCTTTTCACGGGTTCACGTGGAACGGGAAAAACTACCTGCGCCCGCATACTTGCAAAGGCTATGAACTGCCTTCACCCCATAAACGGCGAACCCTGCCTTGAATGCGAGATCTGCCGCGATGCGGACAGCGGCGCACTGTCGGACATTATCGAGATCGACGCCGCTTCCAACAACGGCGTTGACGATGTGCGGGATCTGCGGGACGGCGCTGTCTACACCGCCGAACGCTGCAAGTACCGCGTTTACATCATTGACGAAGTCCATATGCTCACAAAGGAAGCTTTCAATGCGCTCCTTAAAATAATGGAAGAGCCTCCCGAACACGTGAAGTTCATTCTTGCAACAACAGAGATACACAAAGTCCTGCCCACGATACTTTCCCGCTGCCAGAGATACGATTTCCGCCGCATACTGCCTGAGGACATCACAAAGCGGCTGCTTTACGTTGCGGAGCAGGAAAACATCACTCTTGAACAGAACGCAGCGGAACTCATTGCAAAAACTGCCGACGGCGGAATGCGTGACGCTCTTTCCCTTCTGGATCAGTGCATTGCCTTTTCCGAACACGTCACCGCGGAGACAGTTTCAACGGCTGCGGGAATTGCGGGAAGAGAACCGCTTTTCGACATTATGGATGCCGCTGCCGACGGCGACACGGGAAAAGCTGTTTCGGTGATAGCTTCGCTTTACGATATGTCAAAGGATATGCAGAAGCTTTGCGATGAACTTATAGAACAGTTCAGGAACGTTATGATGGCAAAAGCAGTTCCCGAAAATCTCGGTCTGCTTGTATGTCTGCCCGAGGAACTGGAAAGAATAAAGGCACTTGCGGCAAAAATGCCGCTTGAAACAATAATGTCCAAATTAGAGATACTGCAAAGCGCAAATGAAAGGATCTCCCGCGCTGCTTCAAAGCGGACGGAGATGGAAATGTGTATGCTGAAACTCTGCGCACAGACCGCTCCCCGGGATGCCGCTCCGCCTGCGGATCTGCTTGCGAAGATAGATATGCTGGAAAGACGGCTTGCGGAAGTTTCCGCGGGAAATGTCCGTCCTGCTCAGACTCCGCAGGAAAGTTATCCGCAGAGATCGTATCAAAGCAGCGTTATGCAGAGGAATGAGCAGGATATGTCCGCTCCTCAGCCTGCGAAAAAGCTTTCGGAAATGAAACAGGAAGATTTCAAGAACGAGGACAGGTGGGAAGAGATCCTTGAAAAATTTGTGGAGATATGTCCTGCTGTCAGCGGAACGCTTGTAGGTTCAAGAGCAATAAAAGGCGGAGGATATATGCTTATCTACACGGAAAACAGTTTCCTTCTGCCGCTGCTCAAAAATCCCGCCAATGCCGAGAAGCTTCGTGAAGCGGTGCGGCTCGTTACGGGCGAGACCTATGTTATAAAGGCAAAATATGTTCCCCCGCAGGGCGGTGCTGCTCCTTCGGGTGAGGACAGGCTCAAAAACATAATGCAAAAAGCTGTTGATGGCAACGTTCACATAGAAAATTGAGCAAAGCTCAATTGCCGAATATCTTCCCCACGGGGTCGATCATAAATCATGAAAATTATCGGAAACGTCTGCCGCCGACGGCGTTTTCCGCAGATCACAGTTAAACGGCGGAGAAACGGAGTAAAGAATATGAAAGCAAGATTACCTCAGGGAATGGGCGGAGGAGCCCGGGATATGAACGGAATGATAAAGCAGGCACAGAAGATGCAGGCTCAGATCACCGAACTTCAGGAAAATATCGAGAACAGAGAGTTTACCTCAACTTCAGGCGGCGGAGCGGTGGAAGTCACCCTTAACGGACGTAAATCCATCAAGAGCCTGACCATCAAGCCCGAAGTGGTTGACCCCAACGATATTGAAATGCTTCAGGATCTTATCATCAGCGCATTCAACGATACAGTCGCAAAGATCGAAGAGACCACCGAAACCGAAATGGGTGCTATCACAGGCGGAGTCTCCTTCCCGGGACTTTTCTGAGAATATGACCTTTTGAATGCGGGAGGAATTCTATGGCAAGTAATACCGCGCTGCCGCTGGTGCTTTTAGCGGAGCAATTTGCAAAGCTGCCCGGTATAGGCTTTAAAACTGCGCAAAGGCTGGCGTACCACGTTATGACCATGACGGACGAGGAAGCGCAGGCTTTTGCGGACGCTGTCATAAACGCTCACAGCAATGTAAGGTACTGTTCGGAATGTCAGAATTTTACAGAGAACACGCTCTGCCCCATCTGTGACGATGATATGCGGGATCACAGCACCATATGCGTTGTGGAAACTCCGAGGGATATTACGGCTTTTGAGCGCACAAACGAATATAACGGCGTTTACCACGTTCTTCACGGGCTGCTTTCCCCCATGAACGGGATAACTCCCGACATGATACGGATAAAAGAGCTGATCACGCGGGTGGGCAAGGAAGATATTTCGGAAGTTATCATGGCGACAAACCCCACGGTGGAAGGCGAAGCCACGGCAATGTATATTTCCAAGCTTATAAAGCCGATGGGGGTCAGGGTAACGCGCCTTGCTCTCGGACTTCCCGTAGGCGGAAACTTAGAATATGCGGACGAGGTAACGCTTTTCCGCTCCCTTGAAAACCGCAGCGAGATTTAGCAGAATTTGTGCATAATTTAATACTATTGGCATATAATATTGTAGCATTTCACAAAAGTTTCAAAAGAATATTGACAATAACTGCGGAATGTGATAAAATTTATTAGTCGCGTGAATGCTTTGCTTGTATGCCAATCTGCATTGGGATATAGCCAAGTGGTAAGGCAGCGGACTTTGACTCCGTCATTCCGGTGGTTCGAATCCACCTATCCCAGCCAGTCAAAGGGTTCGCTGTGAAATTTAAATAGCGGACTTATATATTGGGGTGTCGCCAAGCGGTAAGGCACTTGACTCTGACTCAAGCATTACCGGGGTTCGAATCCCTGCACCCCAGCCAAGTGACCCGATACTTTAAGTAGTATCGGGTCAAGTTTTTTCTGTTTCAAAGGAGCGCTGATATGAAAGTTGAGATCTTTTCCGATGGTGCCTGTTCGGGAAATCCCGGTCCCGGAGGTTACGGAGCCATTCTCCGATGCGGGGAAAACGTTAAGGAAATTTCCGGCGGTGCCGCAGATACCACAAACAACCGCATGGAGCTTATGGGTGTTATCGAAGCGCTTTCCGCGTTAAAATATCCCTGCGAAGTTGTACTCACAACGGACAGCAAGTATGTTGTTGACAGTGTCACAAAGGGCTGGGCGCGTTCATGGAAGGCAAACGGCTGGGTAAAGTCCGACAAGAAACCCGCTCTTAACGCCGACCTGTGGGAACGGCTCCTTGAACTTCTTGACAGGCATAAGGTCCGGTTCGTCTGGGTAAAAGGTCATGCGGGACACCCCGAGAACGAACGCTGCGACGCACTTGCAGTTCAGCAGCGGGACAGATATGCCGCAGGGCGGAAATAAACATTTTACCTATCTTTTTACTATATTTTATGAAATTCTTAAAATTTCAGTCAGCTATTGCATATTACACCAAAAAGGTATATAATAATATCGGACTTATCTTGCTTAACAAGATCTGAAAAGAGGTACTTATATGGAAAAAAGATTCATTTACGCGGATAACGCCGCTACAACGGCTGTTTCCGAAAAGGTACTCGAAGCAATGCTCCCCTACATGACAAAACAGTTCGGAAACCCTTCGAGCATATATAAACTGGGCAGAGACGCGGAGAAAACTCTTAACGATTCCCGCGAAAAGATCGCTGCCGCCCTTAACTGTTCCCCCGCCGAAATTTACTTTACCAGCGGCGGCTCGGAAGCCGATAACTGGGCGATCCGCTCCGCGGCTTTACGTCTTTCCGAAAAGGGCAAAAAACATATCATCACCACAAATTTTGAACATCACGCAGTTCTCCATACCTGCGAATTCCTCGAAAAACAGGGATTCGAGATCACATATCTCCCCGTTGACGAGAACGGACTTATCACCGCTCAGCAGGTCAAGGACGCTATCCGCGATGATACCGCCATCGTTACCATCATGTACGCAAATAACGAAATAGGAACTATCCTTCCTATAAAGGAGATAGGCGCGGTCTGCCGCGAAAAAGGCGTTCTTTTCCACACCGACGCCGTTCAGGCGGTGGGACACGTTCCCATTGATGTGAAAGATCAGAACATCGACCTGCTTTCCTGCTCGGGACATAAGATCCACGCCCAGAAAGGCATAGGCTTCCTGTACGTCCGCAGAGGTATTCCCATGGTAAATCTTATCTTCGGCGGAGCGCAGGAACGGGGCAAACGTGCAGGAACGGAAAACGTCCCCGCTATTGTTGGTCTCGGCGAGGCGGTGCGGATCGCCTGTGAAAACATTCCCGAAAAGGCGGCTGCAATTTCAAAACGTCGGGACAGGCTCATAGACGAACTTACAAAGATCCCTGCCTGCCGTCTCAACGGCGACAGACATGATCGTCTTTGCGGAAATGTGAATATTTCCTTCCTCGGAGTTGAGGGAGAATCCCTGCTTCTGCTGCTTGACCAGTTCGGGATATGCGCGTCCAGCGGTTCGGCCTGCACTTCGGGATCTCTTGATCCGTCGCACGTTCTTCTTGCGCTGGGACTTCCCCATGAAGTTGCGCACGGCTCAATGCGGCTTTCAATTTCGGAGGAAACTTCCGATGAGGACGTGAACTATATTATAGAAACCGTTCCGAAGATTGTGGAAAGGCTCCGCGGAATGTCCCCCCTCTGGGAAAATATCATAAACGGCAAGCCCGGCGCGGACAAGTCGCTTAAATTTGTTTCGCCTATTAAATAATGGAGGTATAGATATGCTTTACAGTGAAAAAGTAATGGATCATTTTGCAAATCCCCGCAACGTCGGCGAAATGGAGGACGCAGACGGCATAGGCGAGGTTGGAAACGCCAAGTGCGGCGATATTATGAAAATGTACATCAAGGTGAAGGACGGCATCATCACCGATGTCAAGTTCAAGACATTCGGCTGCGGCGCGGCTGTGGCGACCTCCTCTATTGCAACGGAGATGATAAAGGGCAAGTCCATTGACGACGCTCTGAAACTTACGAACAAAGCGGTAGTTGAAGCGCTTGAAGGGCTTCCGCCCCAGAAGCTGCACTGCTCCGTACTTGCGGAACAGGCGATAAAGTCCGCGCTTTCGGATTATTACACACGTCAGGGAATTGACCCCGTTCCGATAGTAGGCAGTATCGAAGAATGCGAAGCCTGTCACTGAAAACGCAAAGCCCCGTCCGACATGACGGGGCTTTTCTCATTCTTCATCTGTATCTGTGTCATCGGCAATGCCGCCGCTGCAGCTCCGCTTATAGCTTAGCGGACTGACTCCCACATATTTCTTGAACTTGTTGTGGAAATAGTTTATGTTGGTATATCCAACCATTTCCGCCACTTCGTAGACTTTGTACTCATTCTTGGCAAGAAGCCGCTTGGCTTCGGCAATGCGTATGCTGTCAAGATAGTTATTAAAATTCTCGCCTGTGTACCGGTGGAAAACTTTTCCCAGATATGCGCTGTTGTAGCCGAAGATCCCCGCAAGCATTTCAAGGCGAAGCTCGCTGCTGTAATTTGCTCGGATATACTGCACGACCCGCTCCATGGTGCTTTTGGTGGTCTTTCCGAAATGGGTATCGGAAAGCTCGGTCAAAGTTGAATCGATGGCTGTTATTATGTCAAAAAGGCTGTTCATTTCGCTTATTCGTGAAATGAATTCGTCATTTATGAACTGCTCCGTTTTCTTGTCGCCGATGCTTTTTACAAGACGGCTCTTGATGTCCATAACGGCAGTCATGCAGGTAACTTTTATCTTTTCCGCGTTACGGTCTCCGCTGCAAAGCGCAAGCCGCAGATCCTCAACTGCGGAGCTTATCTTTTCGGTGTCGTTTATTTCGATATAGGCGCAGATCTTTTCAATAATATCGGAAATTTCTTCCGTTTTCGGATCGCTGTCACGGAGCATATCCCCTGTGAGGACTCCGTAATGCTTGTATCGGAAACGATCATTCAGAAGCTGATCCGCTTCAAAGTAGGATTCCTTTATCCTGCCCGCGGAAGTGACCGTTTTGCCGAGAGTTATGAAAATTTTATCCTCATGCTCGCGGCTGAATTTTTTCAGCATTTCGACGATCCGCGAACGGTTCCAGCCTTTGAAAATTATCACCGATGCTCCGCTGAGACCCGCAGTGACGATGTCCGTCCCGCCGCCTTCAAAGCGTTTCTTTACAATATCGGAAAAAGCCGTTCTGTCCTCGTAGGACATATCATCGGAAAAGCTTATCACCGCCACATCGAACGTACCCTGATCGTAAGCGGAAAGATCGCTTTTGCTTATCACTTCCTCGTCTCCAATAAGAAGCGCGTGGGTAAGCTGCTCATTCATGTAGCGGTTTATGCGGTTCATTGCAAGGCGGTCTTTCCGCTCGGAGATGATCTCATCGCGGACGGACTTTAGCGCCTTGATAAGCTCGTCCTCGTCAACAGGTTTCAGGATAAACTGCTTGACTCCCAGATACATTGCTTCCTTTGCGTAGGTAAAGTCCGAGTACCCCGAAAGTATCAGGCATTTGCCGTTAAAGCCGTTCTTTACGGCGGAGCCTATCATCTGTATGCCCGTCATTCCGGGCATTTTCACGTCCGCAATAACGATGTCGGGTCTGAGAGACATCATCTTTGCAAATCCGTCGTCGCCGTCCTCCCCCTCGCCTATAACTTCAAGTTCAAGTTCGTCCCAAGGGATCATCATTCTCACGCCCTGACGAACGTTGGGCTCATCGTCAACGATAAGTACAGTTGTCATTTCAAATGCCTCACTTTCTCATTCGGAAGAAATATTCCTGCTGATCTCGCTGTATTTTTCAGGCAGACGCTTCATAACATTTTCGTCCACTTCTCTCGGCAGAGTCAGGGTTATCGTAGTTCCCTCGCCCATGGCTGTTTTTACCGAAAGACCGTACTCGTCGCCGTGGTACATTTTTATTCGCTTGTTTACGTTTGTAAGACCGATGCTTTTCCCCGAGGAAGTATCGTTTTCTTTCAGTTTGTAAAGAAGCTCGTTCAGCTTTTCGGGAGTCATTCCCTGACCGTTGTCCGAAACGTTTATCTCCACGATGTCGCCTTTGTATCTGATATTTATTGTGATCCTGCCGTTTGTCTTTGCGCTTTCGATTCCGTGGGCAAACGCATTTTCAACTATGGGCTGTATTATCAGCGGAAGGATCATATAATCCCTGTTCACTTCGCAGTAGATCGTATAGGAGATCCTGTCGCCGAAACGGGCGGATTGCAGTTCCAGATAGCTGCGGGTAAATTCCAGCTCCGACTCGAGAGTTACCATGCCGTCCTTTACTTCAAGGCAGCGGCGCATGAATTTTCCAAGTTTCTTTACAAGATCCGCGGTCTCCTTATCGTTGTTGCAGTAAGCTTTCATGCGGATAGTTTCAAGGGTGTTGTATAGAAAATGCGGATTTATCTGGCTTGCAAGGGTCTTGAACTCGGCTTCGATCTGATTCAGCTTGAAAGTTTCGGAACGTATCTTGGCTTTATACGCATCGTTTATAAGCTCCTGCATACTTTCCACCATTTTCTTCAGATCCAGATACAGATCGTAGATCTCATCGGTTCCCCTGATGTCCTCCGCAAGTTCAAAATTTCCCGCCGCGGCGTTGTGCATCTGATCCTTTAAAAACTGTATCCTGCGGGAAAAAATGCTTGAAAACAGTATCGTCAGCAGCACCGAAAGCACCACGCAGAGGAAGATATTTACAACATAAGTGAAGATCGCGCTCTTTGTGGTATCGTTCAGGAAGAAATTTGACTTGATGATATAGACCTGAAACAGATTACCCGAATTTTCATAGTCAAAGTACGAAACGGACACACGTCCGTATTTTGTCAGCGGACTTGTGGAGCTGTCGATAACTTCGGAATCGCTTATCCCCGACGGAACGGGAGAGCGCACATCGTTCACCACCGAGCCTGCGGGGAAATCGTCCAGAATGCTGTAGAAAACCAGTCCCTGCCCCACGCTGAATATCAGCAGCGAATGCGTTTCCTTGGTGATCTCGTAGAACCATTCGGGACTTACCGAAATGTTCATCACACCGAGGAAGGAACCATCCGTTCCGATGATAGGCTGAACAAGCGTCAGCAGAGACTCTTCGTCCTCCTGTATCAGCTGCCATTTTGAAGTTTTAAGTTCTTCGGCTTCCTTGTACCAATACTGTGAAGTTATATCCTTATCGGCGTAGAGGAAATACTCATTATAGATAAAATCTTCGCGGTTAAGATAGACGTGAACGCTGTTTATCTGCGGATATGAGTTAAAGTATTCCGAGATAGGCTGATCCTGCATATAGTACCCGTAGTACTCGTCCTCGGTGGCAAAATCGTTGTTCACAAGCTTTATGAAAGCTTCGCTGCCCGCAAGTCTGTCTCCGATATTTGAAACTGTTGCAACGGTGTCTTTCAGGCGGGTCTTTAGTCCGTCCGCTTCAAACATAGCCTCGTTTCCCGCATTTGTACGCATAAGGTCTATCAGGTTATACAGCAGGAAAACGCCTGCCACCGTTACGGGAACGATAGCGGCTATGCACATGAATATGAGCTTATTACGGAATTTGGTATTAAGCAGTTTTCTGATAGGATCGAACATTCTACCGCTCCTTCACCGCAAATATTTCTGCAATATTATTTTAACATATTTATCTGCTTATTGCAAGTATCTTATGAAAGAAACGTCCCCGGAAAATATCCGGGGGTGCTGTTCAGCTTGCAATACTGTCAAAAGCGTTGAGCGCTTTTGAATGGAGCTTGTAGATATGCCTTAATCCATAGTTCATTTCCTCTGCGATAAGTTCCCATTTCTGGTACATGAGGTACCGCCTTGTAAGCAGTTCCCGCAGCTTTTCATCGGGGATCTCGTATATTTCCTTTTCTATTTCGGAACGCAGCAAAGTGAGCGTTTCAATTTCGGAATTTATGCGGCTTTCGTAGTCCATCACGCGAACAAGCGAATCCTCTGTGCTGTTCCTTTTAACCGAAGGCGCCGCACCGATACGCTCGTAATTTACTGCCCGACCCTGCAATGACGCTTTTGCCGCTTCCAGTTTCTGAAGGTCAAGCTTTATCTTCTTATCAATAGTATATGCTTGCTGCAAATAGTTTTTAGCATCCATAGTAAATTAACCCTCCTTGGATATACATTTCGGATATTATGAAGCAACGTCCGCACATCTCCTGACAGTGAGTGGAACTATCCTGAAACACGCAGTAAGAAACCGGGCTGTAATTTCTTTTTGGAACGTTTGTTCTGAAATTTATTATAGAACATTTGTTCTGCAAAATCAATATTCAAATTGAACAAATGTTCGATTATAAATTTTTTCTATTTGCACAAATCACACTATTGACAAATCAACCCATTAGAGTATATAATTATAAAAATAGGCTGAATCATGCTTTTGCAGAGTTGAAAGCCTTTTGTAGAGTTGAGAGTTGAGAGTTGAGAGCAGGCTGAGCCTGCACGCTTTCAGCAAGGCTCAGCCTTGACGCTTTCAGGCAAATTTTAGTAATTTTCAACTTATGTATAACGTGCATGAAGCAAAGCTGAATCTGCACGCGTCAAGCGTGTCTAAATCTGCACGCACCAAACGTGTACATATCTGCACGCGCCATGCGTGTTTAAAATCTCACACACCGAACGTGTAAGATTTTGCTGTTTTCTTCAATTTTAGAGTACAAAGCTGAAACGTTATCTTAACTCTTAACTCTCAACTCTCAACTCTATAAAGAGGGGGAATATTTTATGAAAAGGTATCTTAATGAATCGCTGTCGGCTCGTGAACGTGCCGAAGCACTTGTTGACGAAATGACCACCGAGGAGCAGGCTTCCCAGCTTCGCTATGACGCGCCCGCTGTGGAACGTCTCGGAATACCGTCATATAACTGGTGGAATGAAGGACTCCACGGGCTTGCCCGCTCGGGAACTGCAACAATGTTCCCGCAGGCTGTGGGAATGGCTGCAATGTTCGATACCGAACGCGTCCGCAAAGCGGGAGAGATCACCGCCGCCGAAACACGCGCCAAGTACAACGTTTATCAGAAGTACGGCGATCACGACATCTATAAGGGTCTTACCCTCTGGGCGCCGAACATCAATATTTTCCGCGACCCCCGCTGGGGCAGAGGGCACGAAACTTTCGGAGAAGATCCCTTCCTTACCGCCGAAAACGGAAAGGCTTATGTCAAAGGCTTGCAGGGCAACGGAAAGATCCTGAAAACTGCCGCCTGCGCAAAACATTTTGCCGTCCACAGCGGTCCCGAAAACCTCCGCCACGAATTCAACGCCGAAGCTTCCCCGAAGGATATGGAAGAAACATACTTCCCCGCTTTTGAAGCGCTTATAAAGGACGCTCATGCGGAAGGCGTCATGGGTGCGTACAACCGCGTAAACGGCGAAGCTTCCTGCGCAAGTCCGTTTCTTATGCAAAAGCTGAAAGAATGGGGATTTGACGGGTACTTTGTTTCGGACTGCTGGGCAATAAGAGATTTCCACGAACATCACGGACTTACCGCAAATCCTATAGAGTCGGCTGCTCTTGCACTGAAAGCAGGCTGCGATGTAAACTGCGGCTGCACATATACATACCTGCTGGCGGCTCTTGACGAAGGACTCATCACAAAAGAGGACATACGCAAAGCCTGCGTACATCTTATGCAGACCCGCATCCGTCTGGGAATGTTCGACAAAAAGACAGAATTTGATGATATTCCCTATGAGATCGTATCCTGCGAAGAACACAAAAAAGCGTCCCTTGAATGTGCGGAACGCTCTATGGTGCTTCTGAAAAATGACGGAGTGCTTCCCCTTGACGAAAACAAGGTAAAGACAATTGCAGTGATAGGTCCCAACAGCAGCAGTCATATTGCTCTGGAAGGAAATTACTGCGGAACTGCGGACAGATACATCACCTTCCTTGACGGGATCCGGGACAGATTCGCGGGACGTGTTATCTACGCGGAAGGCTGTCATCTTTACAAAGACAGAAGCTCGGTACTTGCCATGGCTGGCGACCGTTACGCAGAAGCAAAAGCCGCGGCAGAAGCTTCGGACGTAATAGTTCTTTGTCTCGGACTCGACGCCACAGTTGAAGGCGAAGAAGGAGACACGGGAAACGAGTTTTCATCGGGCGATAAGAAAGATCTGCGGCTCCCCGAGAGTCAGCGTATCCTTGCGGACATGATGATAAAGACGGGAAAGCCTGTTGTAATAGTCTGTGCGGCGGGAAGTTCGATAAATACGGAATGTGAACCGTCCGCGCTGATCCATGCATGGTATCCGGGTTCGGAAGGCGGAAAAGCGCTTGCGGAGATACTTTTCGGAGATATTTCGCCTTCGGGAAAACTTCCCGTAACGTTCTACGAGACAGCGGACAAGCTCCCCGATTTCACCGACTATTCCATGAAAGACCGCACCTACCGCTATGCAAAGGGAAACATACTTTATCCTTTCGGATACGGGCTTTCATACGGAAAGATCATCTGCGAAAGCGTTGAATATCATGACGGCAAAGCGGAAATTTCCGTCAGAAATGCGGGAAGCACCGACTGTGAAGATGTTGTTCAGCTTTACATCAAAGACTACAGTGAAAATGCCGTTCCCAACGTCAGCTTATGCGGATTCAGACGGATAGGTCTTGCAGCGGGACAGAGCATGACGGCGGAGATCGCCGTTCCTGAAAGAGCATTCACAGCGGTGGACGCTTCGGGGGAAAGGAAAATTTTCGGCAAAAGATTCACCCTTTACGCGGGAACACACCAACCCGATGCGTTAAGCGAAAAGCTCAGCGGCACAAAATGCGTATCCTGCGATATAGAATTATAAAAATATCCCTGACGATATTAAAAAAGCGCCCTTTTCAGAGCGCTTTTTTTAAATATACGGTTTTTAATTTCAAGTAAGATACTGACGGGTATACTCGGTTTGTTCAAACGTTAATCCGTCAGATGTTTTTGTTATCATCAGAACAAGAGGAAGCGGGGTTTCATCAAGCAGTCCCAATCCGTTGTCTTCTTTACTTTGATCATAAAATTGTAAAGCAAGAAAATCCTGTCCGCAGCACCGTGACATTTTTTTTGCTTTTTCATAATCAAGCCCGTTATTTTTACAATAAGATCGGATAGAATTTGATAAACTTTCAAATGAAACAGTCATATAAATTACTCCATAAGCTTTTCAAAAAACTGTTCCGTTGTGCCGCTGAAACTGCTGCCGCCGCCGTTGTCAAGCTCTGCAAATGCTTCAAGCGTTTCGGCGTTTGGAGTTTCATCGGGTACTGCCGCACCCTGCAAATAGGATATTACATAAAACAATCTGCTTTCCGGTATTTTGTCAATAAGGCTCTTAGCTATATCTCGTTCGCTCATGTTATGCACTCCTTTAAACAGTTTACTTCAATTATATTATACCACTTTCCCCTCGGATTTGTCAACAGCATATTTGCTTCTTTTTAAATGTTCCCGCAAACGATTTTCCGACGCTTCAATATATTCGCTCCATTTAAAAGTGCCTAATATTTTTGCTTCGTTATCATTAACGGCAAGTTCATCTTCCCAGCGTCTGCCTTCAAGCCATGATGCGGGATACGGGATATATTGTCCGTTATCCTTTGTCCATTGAGACTGACTCTTTTGCTTTTCAAGAGAATCAAGTATCACTTTCACAAGTTCATTATCGGGAGAAAGCTTTTCCCATGCTTTTAAAGCGTTCTGCTTTGAAATTTTTTTCGGATAAGAATTCCAGAAAGTTTCAAAACCGGGTGGAACTCCCCCGCCCGCGGTTTTCTCTTCTTTACTATACTCTGCTTTACTTTTCTCTTCTTTACTCTGTACGGAAATGTTATCATTTTTTCCGTAAATGTCTGCATTTTCCTCTGAAATGTCAGCATTTTTAAGCAGTTCGGCACAGTTTACCAAGAGGTACTGTTTTTTAACTTCGACCTTTTTACGGCGGCTGACTGCCTCAAAGTATCTTTTCTGTATCCCCTCGGAAGTCAGTATATGATACTTTTCAAAAAGCTCTTTATTAAAAATACCTCTTCTTACTGCCGCGGAAACTATTTCAGAAACAGCATTGCCACCCAAGCCTGCTTCCCTGCCGAACAGCAATGCCACCTCATTTGTAAATTCACAGTAGTAACCGCACCGTCCGTATATTCTCTGGAACAGTTTAACGACTACCGCAAAACCCGTCAGACCGAATTCCGCTTCGATAAGTGCAAATTTATCGTCAAGCTGACAATCTAAAGGAAAATATGGTATTCCTTTAGTCATCCGCCGCTTCCTCCCGTCCCGGAACTGCAATTTCCGCTGATAAAATAATTATTTTTCATAGAAATTTTTCCTTTCGTAAATTCGGGAAATGTCCCTGATATAATTATAATACTGCCATTCAGTGAATTACAATGCCATCTTATAAAAATGTTCTCCCATTCCGCATATCTGCATAATGATCTTCAGCCGACCTCCGTTCGGGGATCGGCTGAATTTTATTTTAGGCAATACCGCACAAAGATTGTCGTGCAGATGCGCCGTCAGATTTTTTGTCAGATTGTCTGAAAAGCCCGCAGGAATACTGTCGTATTTCAAGGGATTTTCGGACAATATGACGGAAAATATGCAAGCAGATGTGCGGCAAAGCCGTAAGGCGGTCTTTGCGCGGTATTGCCTTTATTATTTGCGAATTTCGCTATCATAAATATTAATGATCTGCCTTTTCTGTTTAACAGCATACTGCATTGTATTATAAGCACCGCCGTTATTATGTTTTACATAGAATATTACAAGATCCGAACGATCTACCATAAATTTGTTGCGGATCTGTATAGCAGCTTTATAATGAGCAGCTGCTGATCCATGGCATATTTCAATTCCATCGTAATAGTCAAGATAGTTTTTCTTGTTATCACGATATCCGGCGTTCAGATATGGAAGCACAAGAATAAAAGATGTATTTCCACAGCTGTATTTGTTAATGGCTCTTTTTATTACATATGACATTATCAAGTCAAATTCTCCGTTTCGCCCTATAAGAAACTCAACTTATTCTTTTTTGAAAATTATATCATGCAGCAATTTATCAAGGCGCTCTTCAATTTCAGATGTTAAGTCTGTTTTGCGGTGCCCAAAAAAGCTGACAGTGTAAATATTCATAAACGCCGCCTCAATTTTTATACTATATACATAGTAACATTATATATGTGTATTGTCAATAGGTAACATTCATTATAGAATAAGAATGTAAGAGGTGGCGCTATGGATAGTTCTAAATCAGTGATAGTTATCAGCGACTATGGCAGGATAAATATTTGCCTGAAAGAAATAATGGACAGTAAGCACATTACAAGAAATCATCTTGCAAGAGCTTCCAACACCCGTTTTGAAGTCATAAACAAATGGTATAACAATGAAGTTGAAAAGATGGATCTTGATATTCTTGCAAGGATATGTTATGTTCTTGACTGCTCCCCTGACGATATTATCAGATATGAAAAGAAATAAAGGCATATTGCGCTTCGGAAACGCAATATGCCTTTTACATAAATTTACAATTTTTTATAAAGTTCCGGCTTCATCTTAAAGATAAGATGTTAGAAAAGTGTTAGAAAAACACCAAAAGCGCGTATCTGACAAGAAATAACAAAGCCCGCAAACAGTTTGTTTACGGACTTTAAAGTGGTTGCGGAGGCTGGATTTGAACCTCTGAAAAAACCGGATATTTTCAATCTATACCGCCGTTTGACCGAAACTGTGTGACATTTTGTGTGATTTGGGAAAAAATCACATTTGTGTATCACTGCTCTGTTGAATGATACCGTTGAAATAGCTGTCAATGGCTTGGTCTACTTTTATGCGTTCTTAGGTAAAAGTCTGTTGGTAAACATTTTTAAGAATGTGATCTGTTGACCAACCGCCTCGTTCCATAGCATACTTATCGGGAATACCAAGCATGAGCATAACGCTTGCGTTCAAATGGCGCAGATCGTGAAACGTTATATCATATCCGTTTTTTGCCATCATGCGTTTAAACCTGCTGTAAATGGCTTTTCGCGACAGCTTAACTATGAAATCCGTTTCATTGGTATGAGGTATTGCCATTATCATCTGAAAAAGGTAATCGGGAACGTTTAAACATCTTACACTCTTTTCCGTCTTACAGCCCTCTCGGACTTCTTCTCCTGCAAGTGTCTGAATTATCGTCCGCCTTACTTTAAGTGTGCGTGCTTGTGTGTCAATATCTCTGAATTGTAACCCGACTACTTCGCCTACCCGTAAACTCAACCATGAACTCAACAAGCATGGTAACTCGATCTCTGTTCCATGGACAATGCCGAACATGGTTTCAAAACTTGGCAGTTCTTTTTCATGTTTTACTTGTTTCGGAAGATGGATATTATTGAGATTGATGTTCACTTCATAAATTTTCAGAACCGATTTCAGCAGCCCATAAGCGTTTTTTACATATTTTGGACTTACTCTTGCACTTTCAAGATTAACTGCTCTCTGTATGTCTATCGCTCGGATCGCGGAAAGCTTCATGTCCATAATGCCCTTGAAGCAGTTCTGTGTTATCTGGCGATAACTTCTGACAGTAGTTTTTTCAATGATGTTTTCTCGGCTGTCAATGTACAATTCCATTGCTCTTGCAAGAGTAACATTTCCGTTCAGTTCATCCTCACGATCTTGTTTGAAGTGTTCTGCCATTTTCAGGGCAGCATCTTCCGTATCCGCTGTAAATGATCTGACAATACGCTTGCCGTTCCTGTCAAATCCTGCAACGACCTGTACCCTATAATTTCCCGATGGAAGTTTTTGAGCTTTCATAATATTTCCTTTCTGTTTTTACAGAACGCGAAATATAGCTACAATAATGCTATTATATCACATTCTGTAAAATTTGTCCAGACTTTTTTATTTTTTCAAAGTTCCATTAGATTGGCAAATTCCATACCATTTAAATACAAAAAATTGTCAATTTTTTCAAGAGTGATGTTTTTGGCATTTTTGTCATACTCGTGCAAAGTACGTTCCGATACGCGCAAACAAGCTGCAAGTTCAGCGTCTGTAACGTCTCTTATACTTTGCCAATACCTGATCTTACACCATATCTTTTTATATAACGCTATACGTTTCTCCTTTTTCATTATCGTTGATCTCCTTTCTCAAAATGTTTTACAAGTAAGTAAATAATGATCGGAACAGTGATCTTAAGCAATATAAAAGAGATCAATGCAATTATAAACATAAGAAACAAATTCAAATGAATAACTGTTTTTACCATATCGCCCATAAAAACCACCGTACCAAGATCAAGAAGTAAAAATGCAAGAACAGTTTTGGTAAAAATTTCTTCCTTGAAATTTTTTATTACTGCACGAATAATTTTAAAGGCAAACTTCCCGATAAAGAATATCGCCGTTAAAATTGCAAATATCAGCAGTATCGGTATTACCCACCGGAAAATTTTTTGTGCAGTAACGTTATCAATGTACGCCGTAAGCCCTGCCGCTTCTGAGAGCAGCCGTTTAATTTTGTTGAATACTTTGATAAAAGAGCCGCTTGCCGTTTTTACCGCCGGAATAAAATCATTTCTTACAACGGTATTTCTTAAAAGCGCAAGAACAGTAACAAATAAAGCGTACAGCAACGGGGCAAAGAAAAATATTGTATTTGTATGTGCAGTAATATGTTCTGCAAAAGCGGATATTCTTTGAGGAATGGTTTTTCTTTTTACTATTTTTGCTACACGTTCATTTATGACAGAATCATAACGATTTACAAGGCGATTGAAATAATCGCGGTCTGCTTCTGCTTTGCTTTGTATTCCTTTGAGTATGAACTGTTCCTTTTCAAGTTGAGCTAAAGCATATTGATACTTATCCTGATCGCAGCGGTAACATCTGTCTTTATATTCGATCCGCGGCGGTCTTTTGTTTAAACGTTCGATCTCATTTTGCAAGGCTTTCTTTTCACTTTCAGCGCGAATAGCGGTTTCTTCTGAATCTTTCCTGCCGTTCTCGCTCTCGTTCAGCTTCTGCTTCAAGCTCTCTATTTCTTCGGTCAAGTTCCTGCTGTTCCCGTACTGCTCGCTCATTCTGTCGGCTTCTGCGTTTAATTTCCTGATCAATAAATCCTGCTTGTATATCCGCGTCTGTAATTCCGAGATCATCCTGTCCGTATCCACCGAAATCTTTTCTTCCGCCGCCGTTGCTCCTGTCTGCAAATTTATTAAACTCACTTAATATCGCTCCTTTCGTGTATTTTGCGCCTAACTTTTCTCCACGGATAGCTTTTGCTTTTTGGGGGTGCTTGTAGGCGATCGTTTTTTCTGTATTGCGTGTAAGAACGATCCCGTATTGTTTAAGAAATCGTTCAAAATCTTCAATGCAGGAAACAGATTTAAGTGCAAGATCGATAACTTCCGTCAATTCCTGTTTCCAGCTTGTTCCTCCCCGAAGAATTATCTGTCTTTCCGCTTGACTTTGACGTACAGCTTCTTTTGTAGGTTTACGAAAATTTACAACGGTAAGATTTTCACGCGCTGCTATTTCGTTAGAAAAATATTTAATTTCAGTGTATCTTTTCGGCGAGATCTGCAACATTTTTCCGTTGTCAAAATTTACGGAATTGATCACAATATGAGAATGAATATGCCTGCGGTCATTGTGAGTTGCAATAACAATTTCACTGTGCGGAAAAAATTTTTTGCACAATTCTTCTGTCAAAGCATGAGCTTTTTCGGGAGAAATATTATCTTCCGGCGAAAAAGAATGAATGAAGTGATAAAACTTTCTGCTGTTTTTGCTTTGTGCTTTTCCGAACATATCAGCCGTCATTCTGAATTGCTTTGCATAGTCCGTTTTATCATTAAGCATAATTGAGGAAACCATATATGCCTTTTGGGTTATATATGTAAGAGTAGGACGCGGCGAAGTTTTAAAGCCGCCCTTGCCTTTGCACTTTTTACTCTCGGCAGCCTTGAATATCGGCATATTATATCCTCCTGTTCAGCTTGCAGATAAAAAGTCTTACTTCTTCATATGCTTTGACACAACTTTCAATTGTAATTTCAAAAATTCCGCCGAGTTCACCTGTCTGATTGAAATGTCTTGCAAGCTGATTAAGGTTATTGCCTTGTCTTTTCAATTCGGTAGTAAGCTCTGTAAGACCATTCGGAACGATTATATCTTTATGGCGTACAAGTGCCATAATAAAATCGGAACGGCTTTTTGAACCTGATCTTTTCATTTTTGAGATAAATTCGGCAAATTCTTTTTCCGTAAACCGTACTATCATCTGTTTGTTTCGCAGTCTGTTTTCTTCCATATTTTTATCCTTTCTGTGCGGTTTCGCACACATCTTTTTGGGGGCATTCGGGGGATTTCCCCCGAACGAGGCGCCGCTTGCGGCGGTCAACAGGTGGACTTTGGATAGCCTGTTGACGTACCTCGCTTTTCGCTCCTACGGAGCGATCAGGATAGCCATTTGTGGCTATCCGTTTTTGCTTTTTGTCTGCGAAAATCTGTACTTACTGCGGCGTATTGCCGCAGTAAGTACACTCTCTTTCAGCAAACGTTTTCTTTCCGATACCGCTTTTGGCATTTACCGATACTGCTTCTTTCAGAAAATATATTCTCCTGCTTTAAAATGATACCGATAATTTTGATGAGAAAAACACAATTAAAAATCGGTATAAAATCAGCAAATCAGTGATACTGCTAAATTTTAAAACCGTACCGGCAGCGCATTAATTTCCTACAAAATCGAAATCTATCTCGCTTTCGGCGGTATCGGAACTGCCGTTTTTTGAAGCAGATTTTTCGGTAAAAGAAATTTCCGATAATTTGCTTGAAATATACGCCGCCATAAAAGTCGGCATTGCCTTTTCAACGCTGATCCTTACGGCTTCAACAATGCGGTTCACGAAAGTTTCTTCTCGTTCCCGTGTTTCAAAATACGGATCGGTTTCCGATCTTTCAAGCCGTTTGAAATATTCCGTTACTGCATTTGCCACGACCTTATTAATAGACTTGTGAGTTTTCCTGTCCATATTTTTAAGGAGAGCATATGCTTCACGGTATGGTGATTTATCAAGATTGAATCTTAAATTTGTGCTCCAGATCATCAGCTGCTCCTCCTTAACGAATTAAGGCAAATTGTTTCATAGCCTTTAGCCGCCGCGCAAATATCTTCAATAAGCACAACGTTGGAAAGATCAATTTCTGCAAAATTTTTGATGACCGAAACACCGCCGCCTGTTATGTATAATTTCATAAGTTCGGAATTATACTCGTACTTTTCAAGAGTGTCAAGAACCTTTTCGGAATAAATCCTGATCTGCGCCGTAATGCAGTCAAGATACTTTTTGCCGATATTGGCATTGCCGTTACGGATAATGTTTTCAATTATCGTATCTTCTATCTTAATTCCGAATTTGTCAAGAACAGCGTTCTTTGCGGCTGTCATACATTGATCTATACCCAACTTTTCAGTGTAGCACTTGCTTTCCACGGGGCGTTTGTTGTTGATATACATAATGTTTATTGTGCCATTGCCTATATCTGCGAGCATATTTACGCCGTTCATTTCGCCAAGTTTGCCGATCACCGCCGCATAACCCTGCGGATAGACGGAACAGCCTACAATATGTATCTCAAAACGTTTTTTCTTGAAAGTAAAAGTCACTTCGGAATTTTTCAGAAGATATTTTCTGAAATTCTCCCTTTGACTTTTAACCCACGTCAAGGGCAATCCTGCGGCAATGTAAACGTCCGCTTCATAGATATTTTCCCTTGACAATTCTTTGGCGATCCCGAAAAGTGTGGCAGCATAAAAATCATTGTCCTCGGTCTTGTCGGAAATAAACGGCTTGTGTCCCTCACCAAAGCGATAGTACAGTCCGTCATAGAGAAGAACATTTCCCTCAAATGTCGGTTCAGTATCGTAAACAGTGACTCCCGTGGGCGTTACGGTATTTGCCGTTTTGATGTTGCCGTAACCGTGATCTATCCCGATTATCTTTAAGTTTTTGAATACTTGCATTTTTTACCTCCATGTGATATACTTATTACAGATAAACTGTACCGTTCCCGCGGTGAACGGTATTCGTCCGCCTGTAATTACAGTATAACTTTTTTTGAACAGTCCTGACAGGACAAAAAGTTGCCCAAAAGTTGCCCTAATTTCGGAGGTGCTGAAAATGAGTGTTTTGGATTTTCCTGCAGTACTTTCTCTTATAGCCGACTATTCAACGGCTGTTACCCATAATCAGATATATATCAACATTTTTAACAGCTATCTTGTTGAAAGCCGTAAACTGTTTTCTGTTGAGGAATATACGGTTTCAAAAATAAAAAGCGGAAAGAAATCTGTTGAGAAAGAGTGCAGGCTTTATTACAACGATCCCGAAAACCGCAATATAATGTCAAAAGATATTCGTGAATTGATACTTCCGAATATATCGGATAAATTCGGCTCATGCTCCGCTGTCCGTGATCTGATAATTTCCGACAGTATGGACGATAAAGACAGAGAACTTCTTTTAAGCAAATATCCGAAAACAGAAAATGAAATTTCTTCGTTCCTTGCAGATGTTGTAATATTTTCACTTAATCGTCCCAACAAACCCGACGCAAGATCGCCGCTGATGTCGGAGAGAATAAATATTCCTGCCATATCATGCTGTAAATATTTCTGCGGACGTAAAAAAGAGCTTCAAACATTATCAGAAATGCTTGAAGCTCACGATAAAATATTCATTTCAGGTATCGGCGGTATTGGAAAAAGTGAATTTGTAAAAAAATTTATCAAGGATAAAAAGTCAAAATTCACAAATATTTTGTTCCTGACATTTTCGGAAAATCTGAAAAATACAATAGCGTACATCAATTTCAAAGGTGATAGACCTGATGAAACTATTGAAAACTTGTATTCTCGGCATTTGGATTATCTGCGCACAATGGGTAGTGATACGCTTATAATAATAGATAATTTTGATATTTTCCCGGATGATGATTTGAATTTTAATGATATTCTTGAACTTGGATGTAAGACAATATTTACAACAAGAACTCATCCGGAAAATGATTTTGATGCTCTTGAAATCAAGAATATTGACATAGATTCGTTTTTTGAAATGGCAGAACAACTTGAAGTAAAATACGCAGATAAAGAAGTTTTGAGAGAAATTTTTTCCGCTCTGCATGAACACACACTCGCCTGTGAACTGATCCTGCGATTAATGAAGAAAAGCACATATTCAGCCGATGAACTTCTGGAAAAGATACGGACAGAACACGTTTCACTTGACATTTCCGACAAAATACGAAAGGACAAGTCGGCTACTTATTATGAACACATTCATCAGCTTTTCAGACTTTTTGCTCTTACAGACGAGCAGAAAAATGTTATGCGGCTGCTTTCACTTATACCTGTTTCAGGTATAACCGACAGATACTTTATGCAGCTTACGGATCTAAAAAATATGAATGAAGTAAACGAACTTAATGAGATCGGATTAGTCAATTACGAAGATCATCTGATAACTGTTCACCCACTTATTTCCGAAGCTGCCGCCGCTGATTTTTCTCCCGATATGGATAACATAAAGAATTTTTTAGATACTCTGATAGGAGAATTTCAATATCATTTATATAGTGAAAGAAATATTATGCGGCAAGCCGTAATTCTTGAAATTTCCGACAGGATCGTTGAATTTGCAAAGAAAAATGATATTGAACGTTACTTTTATTTTTTAGTAAATGCTTGTCCTTATGCAGAAACTTTTGAAGATAAAGACAGAATGCTCTTATACATTTCGGAAATGGAAAAGCATTTTGACAATATTTCGGACGACCTTTCCAAAGCAATATATTTTATGTCAAAAGCGGCGTATGCAATGCTTTTTGAAAACAGTTCCGCAAGTGCAATAAAATACACAAGAAAGGCAATGAAGCTCGTTCCTGACGTACTTGAATTTAAACGGGATTATTCAAAAAGAGAAGTTGCATTATGCTTTAATATTTATAACAACCTCGGAAATTTCTATATGAGCAATCATGAACCTTACAATGCCAAAAAATATATTGACCTTGCCAAACAGGTTTGTGAAACATACAAAATTCCTATCTTTGAGTTCCCTGCATTGGTTGATAATCTTAGAAAAATATCATCTGAAAATCCCAAAATGATAAATTGAATAATTCATTTTCCAAAATCTATGTTTTTAATTATTGATATGGTATTGCAGACTTTGCAATATTTATATTACTTTTGTACATATTATGCGTTTGCAAAAGCAATTGTATATCTTCACAACTTACATTAGATTTTGGACCAATTATAATTTCGTTGATCTGCTGACAGAACCAGTAAGGCTTTAACGCTCTATATGATATTAATTTTCCATTTGAAACATAAAAATCTATTTTTGTTAATATATCATTTAGTGAATTTAATTTAACCTCATTATTTTCTATTTCTTGATTAAAAAATGTAATTCCATTAATTTCTTGCTTAGGATTAATAGGCTTAGAATTATAGACTAATCTATATTCATTTTCATTTTTAAAATGACTGTCTTTGTAAAAATATGCTTTTTTTAATACATTATTAAGTACCATATATGCAAAATTCAATAATACATCATCTTCAGTATTTGATGTATTATTATATTTATCAAGCATTTCATCTATACTTTGGCTTATTGTATTCCTTAATTCGCTGTCATCATAGCAAACTTTTTCAAAATTCATATTTTCATTACATATCGCAAAATTGCGAAGAGAAATTTCATTAATTCCAATTGCAATACCTTTTGCATCGTCGGCATACATAGCCCATTGTTCTAAAGAGTCGCGGTTAGAAGAAAAACAGCATATATGAAAAAGGCACTCAAAAAAATCAAATTTGCTTATAATGCTTTTGCATTCATTTAGTAAAATAATGTATTCCTTATTGTTCAAACACTTTTTATCTAATTCATCATTCAATATGCTTACTGCGACTTTTAATTCTTGAGAATCATTGCTTTTTGTAACATCTGTAAGCCAAAGTTCTTTTCCTTTAATGATACTTAAAAAAGTATTTAAACTGCAATAATGATAAACTAATTATTCCATTTTACTCTCCTCCGCTCAACCTCTGATACATCTTCATCAGCTCCGCCACGCACTCGCTTTCCGTCATTTTGATGCTGAACCCGTAAGCCTGCATAACAGCTTTGTCGTTAAGCTGATGTGCTTTGCGGAGTTCAGGCGGCATTGTGGTTTCATCGTAAAGATCGGCAAGAGAACAGTCGGGATATTTTTCTCTTGCATCTAAAATTCCCTGCGCCGTTTGCTCTATCTTTGCCTTTTGTTCGGGAGTCGGAGTACACCAAGGGAAATTGTTATAGACAATATCTTTTGAATAACGATAACGCATTTCAAGACGTCCTGCTACTGCTCGCATCCAAGCCATATGAACATTTGATGTTAATATTCCAAAATGATATATTGTGGCATTTGGAATAATAAGGTTAGCATTTGTTGATATAACATCGTTACCCAAAAAACCAATAGGAATATATCTTCTGTTTTCAGATGATGCACTTGGAATTATAACATATGTATCGGGATTATATGTTTCACGAAATAGCATAGGTGTTTCAGCCAATTTCCTTGTAGCCTTATCAGTACTATTTAAACGCATTTTTCTACATTTTTCTATTCTTTGCATTACTAATGGCATAGAGCGTAATTCACTTGGTGAAACATCTACCAACCATAAGCAATAACGATTTATATTATTTATGTACTCTTTTGCACCTACAAGTTTTTTAATATATTTTATAGCCCCGAGCAAAACACCGAAAAACAAGTAATAACGCAGTTTTGCCGGGATAAAGTTTTCAAATTGTCACTATAAAAATATAG
>CANQTP010000001.1 GCA_947626755.1 uncultured Clostridia bacterium | reverse complement strand
AGTGACAATTTGAAAACTTTATCCCGGCAAAACTGCGTTATTACTTGTTTTTCGGTGTTTTGCTCAGGGCTATTTAATTATACAGAGGAGTGCAGCATTTGTAATTGACGTCATTTGGACGTGAAATAGTAAAAATTGGCACCGATTTGCAATAAAATGGCGTCATAAAATAAATGTCATGTTTTTGGAAATTCAAGATAATATATCATTTTTAAGTATAATTTGACAAATAGGGATCTTTATGATATAATCGTATTAACATATATTTGTATCAAAATCAGTGAATTTGATACAATTTGGGAAAATTCAGAAAAAAGCATTGGAGAAATAATGTATGTCAACAAGTAAGGAATATTTGAGCTTTTTATTAGATCAGTTGTCCTCTCTTGACAGAATATCATACCGTATGATGATGGGTGAATACTTAATATATTACCACGATAAAGTTGCCGCTTATATTTGTGATGGACGCTTTTTGGTCAGACCTGTTCCATCAGCAATAAAAATGCTGCCTGATGCTGAATATGATGCAATAAGTGAAGGCGGCAGAAAGAAATTACTTCGGGTTGATAACATTGATGACAGAGAGTTTTTAGCAAATCTTTTTATGGCAATGTATGACGAATTACCCGAACCAAAACCTAAAAAGAAGAAAAAGACAAATAAAAGCTCATCGGCATAAAAAGTGAATGATCCGTATTTTTTTCTGCTTGTATCAAAATCGGCAGAGGCATAGAACTGTAAATTTCAATTTGCAGATCAACCGTCTTAAAACTAAAGTGGGGTAGCGTCTTGCCACTGCATTTTGAAAAATTATTGTTACGAAATATGAGATGAGAAAAATATTCAACTAAAGAAAATATTTAAAAACAATTAAACTTAATATGACCCTCTTAGAGTATGCACGCGAAAGCTCCAAGGGGGTTATTATATGTCAATGCGAAAAAGAGTATCGCTTTTGACCGCGATACTCTCCGCTGCTGCAAATATTTAAGTTACTTTGTCAGCTTTTCCAATTGCTCATCTTCAACGTAAATGGAAATTTCGCCGCATTTGGGACATACGGCAGCTTTTGGTACGACAGCTTTTGTGCTAAGCCCTTTCTTGCGGATCACGTTTCCTCCGGGACCTGTAAAAACAAAATCTTCTTCCATTTCAGCACCGCATCTTATGCATTTTCTCATACTTGATAAGTCCTTTCACTATTGATTTGACGGAAACTATATCCGACAAGAACATTATAGCACAAACAGATCAAAAAAGTCAAGCGTTTTCGGAATGTACTTGCTTTAAGAATTATTTGTTCTGAAAAGAGTTGAACCAAGCTCTATCTTCAAATGCTTTTTTTATCAGGCGTTGTCGGCTCAGTTTTGGCGATCCTGACAGGCGGATCTATGACATCGCGCAGTTTATTAAGTGTTTCCTTATCGTCTACGGCTGTCAAACTTGTTGTTTGCTTATTGCAGCCTGATGGGGCACTTGATCCTGCTTTCATAATAGTTATTAGATCTTCTCTCGGAACAGAATTATATTCTCCTCTATAACCGTGTCGGGTGGTGATAGCATATAAAACATTCTATCTGCATTTCTCCTGTAAATTCTAATATTTATAAGTGTTGAGAGTTAAGAGTTGAGAGTTGAGATGTTTAAATTTAACGATATCGTCCCCTTGATGGGACTTGATAAACAAATCTAAATATATTCTCACAAATCAGGGATAACACTGCAAACGGGGGCTCCCCGCAAATTTCGATTTATCGGTCAGTTTATCCGACAGTATGATCATATCATAAAAACACCGACTTGTCAAATTTTGCTTATGAATGATTTTTTCTTTACAAAATCAAACTATTTGACTATAATACTAAAGACATCAAGCTTTTAGAGAAAAATATGTATGTTTATAGCAAATTATTACAGAAAATCTTTTGAAAAACAAATTATAATTTTAACATAAAATGGAATTTAAATATTAAGTTTAAATGAACAGACATTAACAGTCCGTTCATTTTTGGTATTTTACTGCAATTTTTAATGCGTTTACTGCAAACCCCTTGACAAAATCCATCGAAAAAGGTAAACTGAACCTGTAATAATTAAAATTATGACAGCAGTTTATTTGGAGGTGTAAGCATGAAAACAAATATTTTTCTTATCTATAAATATTGGAAAGCAAATAAAAGTCAGTTTGTAAAAATGTTGATCCCGATAGTTATATTGACCGTTCTGATACTTGCGGCAATTCTTATGGAACGCACCGAATGCCGCCGCACTTTTGAGGAAATGCTGTTCCATTACGGAACAGGCAGCTATACATATCTTGATCTTTCGGAGGAGATACTTGACGAAATGCAGTCCGATGAACTCGTTCAGGAAATGGGAAATATTGCGGTCTGCGGCAAGCTGGGAGATGAATACCGTCAATATACATACGGAGCATATATTGACGATCGGGCGGAAGAACTGGAACATTTAAAGCTGACCGCCGGAAGATTTCCCTCCGCGCCCGGAGAAGTCACGCTTTACGATCATGTTCTTGAAGATCAATTTTTTACTTCCGATCCGAAAACATACATAGGCAAAAATATAACATTTTCAAAATATGATTTTGGAATAGGCAATGCAGCAGGCGAATGTGTCGGAAATATCGAATTAAAAATAGTCGGTATAATTGACGGCGGATATTTCAGAAATGAAAAAGAAACAAGTCCGGGTTTTATTGGGGCGGGTGATCTGAAAACAAAATCAACACCAGTAATTTATCTTTTTAAAGACGACTGTGAAATCAACGAAAATACCTGCATTTATACAATAGTAAAACTGTTTGGTTCCGATATTCAGACGCAGGAACAATCGGATAAAGAGTTCAATGATTTTCTGGTAAAATATAATGGAAAATACCGTATTGCGCCTTTCAGCAGCGGCGGAATACTCAATGCGGCAAGAACAGTTACAAATTTCAGTATCGGAAGTGAAGAAGTCAGTACACGGATATATAACTCCGATACAATGACGGTGATAAATTATTTCAGCGTAATTTCTATTATAATTTCCGCAATATCGCTTTTCGGAATACTGTTTTCGGTAATTCCCGAGAGAATGAAGTCACTTGAAATTTTGCAAAAGATCGGCTGTTCAAAACGCAGGACGGCAGCAATAATTTTTATGGAATGGCTGATTCTTTTAATATGCGGGATTGTGTCGGGCGGCGTTATATGAATTGATCTTATTTATACAGGAACGCTTTATGGGGCTTTCTTATCTGCGCGGATATGCTCCTGAATGGGCAGTTTTGCAGGTAACGAACGATCCGTTTTTATCCGCTGTTTTATGTTCGGTATGTATGTTTGCCCTCGGATATATAATTTATTTTATACGTTTTTATTTAAGAAAAAACAACAGCTAAAAGGCAGAAAAGTTCGTTCACTAAATAAAATTCTTGTAAAAATTTCGGGAAATTCATTTGCAAATGCAATGCAGATATTGTCACTTGCGCTTGTATTATTTGCGGCAGTAATGTGCTATTCATATTTTACAATGGACGGAAAAGGCAGCGGATATTTTACCGATGAAGAGCTTAAAGGCGACAGGTATTATACCGATGCGGGGATAAATATGCGTGATTCGGGGATAGATATATCCGTATATGTCAATGGAGGTGTAAGTACATTCGGATTGTCTGTTGTAGAGGATAGCGGATTGCCGTCAGAAACACTTGATAAGATCTCGGAAATTGAAGGAGTGAGCAGTGCAGAGGGTTATGATATAAACGGAGCGTTTAATATATTTTATCCTGAAGATGCAAAAGATGTTCCCTCAAAAATTACAGAATTTTATGCTCCCCTTGCGGATAATGCCGATGAAATAATTCACCCAGATGAAAGAAAATATTATATTACAGGTGCGGTATTCGGAAACAATACTGCTATCAAACGTCTGTCGGAATATGTAATTGACGGAAAGATCGGAACATATAAAAACGGCTTGACAATGGTATTTTACGAACGAGACGGAATAAAAAATTATCCTTACCAAATAGGTGATAAGGTAAATTCAATAGCTAATGACGGCGGCATAGCGCATTGCGCTCACGATACGGAGTGGATAATTGAAGCAATTGCCGTAATTCCTGAAACTGCGCATGATAACGATCCGATAGCATATACAATGTATGACAGTATGGGAATGGCTTTTGCAGCGCCGCAGGAAAACGCTGTATTTGCCAAAACATATAAATATAAATACGATCGGAGTTATATTTTTCTTGATGATGGCGAAAATATTGACAGCGTAACATCACAGATAAAAACATTACTTGATTCGTCAATGCGTGTAAATATAAAAACCATAAAGGAATGTGATGAAGCATATAGAAGCAGTTATATAAAACGTTTTGCAAGCGTAGTTCTGCTGTTTGTAATATTGATCTTAATGGCTGTTGTGGGTTATCACAGCATTATTTCAATGAAATTGCAGATCGGAAAACCTAAAATTGCGATTCTGCGCGCATTGGGACTATCGGATAAAAAGTATGGAAAAACATTTTTAATGCACAATATTTTAAATACTTTTATTTCCTGTGTTATCGGAACGGGACTTGTCTACGCTTTACGAGCTTTATTAAAATTTAAATATGAGCAGGCACTTGATGCTTTCGGTTATCCGGGATCTGATCTGCTTGGTGCATCGGCAGAAGTATATAAAACGGTAAACGATCTGAGCAGCGTTTATCTTCTGAAATATGAAATTCACAATGCCGATATTGTAATTCCGCTGATAATTTTAAGCTGTATACTTCTGATAATGACAACGGTTATGTCGTATTTTATGCTTAATAAAAATAAAGATGAAAGTATTATTTCACAGATGAGTGAACACGGGAGGGAATGATATTTATGATAAATGTAATTATAAATTAAGATCGTAAGTGATGTTGAAAAAAGCAGGAGGTTTTAATAGTGAAATATGATCTGAAATTAATTTTTGCATATTGGAGCAAACACAAACGACAAGCAATATCTTTTTTGACAATATTTATTATTCTTATATCCTACTTATTTATTTCGTTCAGCATGGTTCGCACGGAATTGCAGAGGATATATTATGAATCTTTTTATACCCGCAGTGAAGGAACAGAATATATTAACAGTTCAGCAGGCAATTATAATTTTATACTTTATGATGTTCAGAATATTGATATACCGCAGCTTAAAAGAGACGATATTGTGTCTGAATATGGATATGTATATACCATCGGTTATATCGGCACGGATAATTATAATTATACTGCGGGTGCATATCCGGACGAACATTCGGCGGAAATGGCAGGATCAAATTTTGTTTCAGGAAATATGCCCATACGATCCGGAGAAATAGCAATATCGGAACTTGCTCTTGAAAATATGGGAATAACAGCAAAAGTCGGCGATAACATTTCCCTTGGCACATATAATTTTGACAGAGAAAAAACAGGGGAAATAAATGCCGTTATTTCAGGCATATTTAAAGACAACGGTACTAATGAACATTGGGATACAAACGGCAGAAGCAGTAATGTTGTATTTGAGCCTGTAATTATTCTCCCTATTGAAGATATTGACTATGAAAATTCTCAGAAACATATTATGATGAAAGTGGTTGACGGTGATAAGATCCGGACATGGAACGAAGAAAGAAATAATGAATTTTATGATTTTCTTGCTGAATGTTTTGATTCAAGCCAATGCTCAACATATGGAGTAGGGGCATATGACAGTTCATATTTTACGAATGATCCGCAGTCAGGAGAAGATACCGACGGATATGTTAAATCAGAAAAAAGCTATTTCTATAAATACACCGGTTTCGGTGCCGCCGTATTAATGACAATTACAATGTTCTGCGGATTATTTGCCGTTATTCCGGAAAGAATTAAATCGTTCAGACTTTTATGGCAGGTTGGCTGCCCGATAAGACGTATATTTTTTATTGAATGGATAATTTTTACAATAACAGGTCTTACCACCGGCTTAGCAATATCCGTAATTGGTTATGAGATACTTTTGCATATACAGTATTTTGTGTTCGGGTTAGATATATGCCGTGCTTATAAATGTGAATGGGGAATAAAAATGATCACTTATTCGCCAATCATTTTTTCGGTGGCAGCGGCTTGTACAGCTTCATTTGCAGCTTATATTATTCCGTTTATCCGTCTTGGGAAATTAGTAGTACAGCCGGAACAAAAAACAAAAAGCAAAAGTGCGTTTTCGCCTAAAAGGTTGTACGGCTATATACATAAAATATTTGGCAACTTTAAAATTGCAGCAATGCAGATGTTCTCTCTTGTACTTGTGCTTGCAATATCCTGTACTGCGTATATGTTCTTTTCAGTCAACGGCAAGGAGTCAAATTCAAATCCGCAGATATGGGAAAAAGGGAAATTTTATATAACGGATCACAATATTGACAGGAGAGAATTTAATATAGATTGTACTATCGAAGATACATATAGATCTTTTCAAGCAGGTTTGCTTGATCTTGATATTAATTCGGGATATTCATATGAAGATCAGAATATACTCGCAAACAGCGGACTGTTTTCTGAATGTTATGCTTGGAGCGATGTTGTAATGTATGCCGAATATCCTGATACGGCAGATGCGCCAAGAACGTTAAAGCCGGCTGATTTTATTGAAAGTGAAAAGGAATGGTACGGATTATCCGATAAAAATGTTTTTAATGTTGATCGTTCGATTTTAGTAAATGATGAAATGCTGAAAGATATAACATCAAATGCGGAATATTATGAAAACAGTATTTTTATTGTTTCTTCCGGAAGATGTCCCTTTGTTAAAGACGATAAAATATCATTTTTCTCTGCAAATGCCGTACAGGATATTAATGCGCAATTCGGATATTCAATTGAAAACAAATGTCAATTTGAAGCCGTTGTGTCGGATATTATAAATTTAAATACTTTAAAGGATAACGATCTTCTGAATGCTGTACTTTCAGAAAAACCGTCCGATTATATAATTGTTATGCCATACAGTACGGCTAAAGCAATATCATTGCCACAGCATAATTTTGAGCAGATCTATATGCGGTATAACGAAAATACAAATGATGAAACAGTAAGATCTCTTGTCAGAACATTTAATCGTCCTGAATCATATATGTCTTTAAAAACAATTAACGATTGCAATAACGACTATTATGATTCAATGATAAAAGAATACATTATCGTATTTACCATATTCGGATTATTATTGTTACTTTCAATTATAGGATATTCCCGGACAATTAAATTGCAGATCGTTCAGAAAGAAAAACAGCTCAGGATATTACATTCTTTGGGAATGTCCGAAAGATCCATGAAGATCAGCATATTCAAGGAAATGATGGTAACACCTGTTCTGGCGGGTATAGTATCGGCATTGTCAATATACGGCTTAAAAAAATTTTTGTATTGGCAATATATGATTTGCGAAGAAATATTAAAAAAATTGGATTACATTATACCAAACAACACTTCAGATGAGACAATAAAATTAAGTGATCGTTACGTTCTGCAAAGCCGCGCTTTTATGACGCGGTATGAAATGTGGAAAGTTCCGGTATGGGGATTATGGGCAGTGCTTTTCATATTAATATTGGTTTGTATCGGAATACTTATATTCAGAATTGCCACTCACAGATCAGACGATGATCTAAATAAAACTGAGTAATAAAATGAAAATTGGAGGGAATGATGTAAAAATGAATTTATATTTATTCAGAAAATACTGGGGAAAGCACAAAGGCAGGTTATTTTCATTGATATTATCAATAATTCTGCTTACGGGAACAGCAGTATTTTCAATATTGCATGAGAGAGGAGAACTTCGCAGAAGCTTGCACAGTTCATATAATTCCTTTGGAAATTATGCGCTGTCTGTTTTAAATGTTACGGAAGAGCAAGGCAAACAGATCAAGAAATTTTCCGACATTGACAGGATCGGCATTGTTTCTGCCATTGGAACAGTTGATACAAGTGCGGAAAGCTACACAATAGGCTGCTTTGAAAATTATGAGGCGGAAAACTCTTTGCACCTTAATATTACCGAGGGACATCTCCCTGAACAAAGCAGACAGATCGTCATGCCGGAATTTCTTGCGGAGCAGCTTTTTCCAACTGCAAATATAGGCGATGAAATTACACTTGATTTTCAGGCACTGAACGGTGAAAATATCATGGAAACATATGAAATTTCCGGCTTTATAGGCGGTAATCAGAACAGGAATGACATGGACTATACAAGCAGAAATGACGGAATGATAGTTCAGAAAAGTTTATATGAAACGCCGTATCATACGCCTTGTATTTACATTTATAATGACGATGAGGAAAAGTTTGAAAAATATTTCAATTATCTTATTTCTCCTGCCGATGAAAAATATTTTTCCGAAAAAGGCACAGATAAATTTTACGAGTCGGTAAATAAATTATATGAAATAACGGACGCGGAAAATATTATTTCGGGAAATTTAAATCTTGTTTTAACAATGGCATCGGGCAATGTGGGCAGCTTTGATAATACGATAAAAGCGAAAACTTCCGACAATATCAGAATTATCCGTATTATGACCGTTATTATGCTGATAGTTGCGGCAATTTCAATGTTTTCCGGAGTAATTTCGGTTATGCCCCAAAGGATCGAATCCCTGCGGCTTTTGCGTGCTGTTGGAATGTCAAAATCAAAACTTACCGGGATTTTCATAACGGAATTTATTGCGTTCTGGATAATAGGAAATATACTTGGAATTGCATTCGGCTGCGGAGTTCATGAGCTTATTGTATTCTTGCAAAAAATGCTTGGAATTCCGGCATATCGGGGATATTTTACCGAATATATAATTTCACAAAGAACTACTTCTCCGTTCATAATGCCTGTTGCGCTGTCGATTATAATTGCGGCTGTTTCAATAATTTTGCCGATAAAAAATATAGTTCAAATGACATATTACAGAAAACCGTCAGCGAAAATTTCACAAAGAAAAGCGGCAAATATCAATTCCGCATTTTCAAAAATTACCGGAACAGGTTTTCTATCGGTTTTGTCCTGCTTTTCAATGGTAATTGTCATTGCTGCAACCGTATTCGGATATTGCTATTATACCGGTTCAGGAAAGGGAACGACTTATTTATCTATAGGAAATGAAAATGTTTCCGAACAATATTTTAAGGTAGGCGAAATTAACATAAAAGAAAACAACATTGACTGTGCCGTTTGGAATAATACGCCCTCCGGCGTGGGATTTGCGGTAAGAAATAAGAAATACGGTATTTCTCCTGCCGAACTTGCTTCTCTCGCGACTTCCGCGGAAGTGTTTGCTTGGGGAAGTTATTCTGCTTCAACGGTCTTGTACGATGAAAATGCGGAAATTCCCGTGCAATTGTCGGACAGTTGCATAGAATGGAATCCGACTTGGGAATATTATGATAAATTCAAGGATAAAAAGCTTTACAATTTAAATATGAATTTCATCAGCGAAAATATGATGGAAATGATCGGCGCAGATCCGAACGATATAATTTTATTAAGCCCCACAGGAACGTTTCCTTATGAAGCGGGAGATACTATTCCGATGGTAACAGCTTTGTGTGATGATAACGGCTTTTATACAGATCTTGACACTTTAAAAAATATAGATGTTAAAATTACAAAAACAATTCCGGTAAAAAGTTTAAAGCTTGAAGAAAATGATATTTTAAATAATTGCGGAATATTTGATATATCGGGTTATTCTGTTGTAATGACCGCCGAAACTGCCGAAAATCTGGGATTTTATTATCCCGAATATTATACGGCAATGCTGAAATTCAACGACAAACTAAGCAATAACAAAATAAAAGAATATGTTTCATCGGTTTTAAAAACTCCTATGCGGATAACCACAATTTACGATCTTGAACGTAATGCAAAAATAAATACTCTTTCGGCAAATGCAAATGCGGTGGTATTATTTGTTCTTCTGTTTGTACTTTGCATAATAAGTGTTTTAAATCTTATGAATATGAACGTTAAAAACAATACCGACAAATTTATGACGCTTCATTCCCTTGGACTTTCGCTTTCACGGATAAAGAAAATTTTTATTGTTGGAATGATGAAAACAGCCCTGCTTTCTGTAATTATTGGGATAGCGATTTCATTCGGCGGAAAATATTTTCTTCGTACAAAATACGAGCAATGGTATTCCGTTCTTGCGGAATATAATGAAATGCAGGGAATAACAGATATGTCCGTTTCATTTATCAAGCCCGTACCGGGAATTTACGAAGAGGGAACTGCGGAATATGTTCTTGCAGAAAAAATTCAGAAGCTTGAAGATACATTCTTTCTCGAAAATGAAATGTGGCTGCCGGATATTATTATGCCGCTTTGCATTATAAGCGTGGTAATTTTGTTGAGCGTACTGATATGTTCATTATCTGCTGTAAAAAATATAAAATCGGAAAGGATAATTGAAGATGATAAGAATTGAAAATTTGTCAAAAACCTACGGCGCGGGAGACGCTGCCGTTCACGCATTGAAAAGTCTTTCCCTTGAAATTAAAGACGGGGAAATGACAGCAGTGATCGGAACTTCCGGCAGCGGAAAATCCACGCTCCTCCATGCTTTAGGCGGACTTGATACGGAACTTTCGGGAAAGATTTTCTATGATGAAACAAATATTATGGAAATGAATGATACTATATTATCGGATTTCCGTCTGAAAAATATCGGATTTGTATTTCAGTTTTTTAATCTGATCCCCGAACTTACCGCAAAGGAAAATATTCTGATTCCGCTTATGATAGGAAAAATAAAAACGGACGAGAAATATTTTTCGGAGCTTGTAAATTCTCTGGGAATTTCGGAAAGGCTTTCCCACTATCCCTCGCAGCTTTCGGGAGGTCAGCAGCAGAGAGTTGCCATTGCAAGAGCATTGATAAATAAACCGAAAGTAATTCTCTGTGATGAACCTACCGGAAATCTCGATAAAAAATCGGGAAATGAAGTTATGGAACTTCTTAAAAAATTGCGATCGGAATATGAGCAGACAATTGTTATTGTCACTCACGATCCCGAAATTGCTTCTTCCGCCGATAGAATTATCCGTATTGAGGACGGAATGATCGTTTAGATCTATATTTTATTTAATTTGTTTTTTTAATTTAAGTTCTTCAATAAGTTTAGAAATATAATTTTCGCATAAAAAACACCGGCAGGATCGCTCCTGCCGGCATTTTATTCTGCACTATAAACAGAATTCATAATATGAGAATTTTATTATAAACTATCTTTTAACGTGTATGCAAAATTTTTAAGCTGTTTATCTTCGCCGTTAAGTACGATCATACACATTTTCTGCGCATTATCTTTCTGACCGATAGCAACAAAAAGATTTGCAAGTGTAAGCGCAATGCTCTGACGGCTGTATGCATCAGGTATTTTCTGCTCGTTCACAGCTTGGAAAAGGAATTCCGCCGCTTTTTTCGCGCAGTACATTTTCATGCTTTCATCAGCAGCATCATCAAAAAGCCAATATAATCCGAGCCACAGCTTTCCGATAAGAAGGACATCTCCGCAGTTGACCGATTCATTTATATGTATCGCTTGAATATATCTTAAAAACAAATGATCGAACGGCGTTGTAAGGTTTGTAGCTTTGCCAAGCACTGGAATATGCTGTTCGGTAAGCACCTTCCTGATAACGTCCTTTGTAAACTGCGGAGTCTGGAAAAATCCCGTATAATAATTGCTGTAATGGCAGTAAGGACAGGACCATACATCGTACCACAAAGGTTCACATTCCTTGTATTTAAGCCTTCCGTCATTGAAAAACCTGCTTACACTCATTATCTGTTTTTTCAGGTTAAGAACGGTTATGCTCTTTCCGCAGATAGGACACTGAGCGGTTATGGCTTCGGTATAATTAAGATCATGGTACGGTTCTTCAACAATATGACTGAATGAATACAGCTCGGGAATGCTGAACGGCGGCACGGTTTTTTCCGCGTTGAATTTTTCGTTTTTATAAACAATGCCGTTGAGCTTTCTTATACGTCCGCTCATATTTTCAAGAAGATTTATCGTCATATCAGGACAAGCCGTAATAAATTTTGTCAGTCTGCTTTTGTCAATTGCAACGCATACCACATCTTCAAGCGCAATACATGAAGCGCTTCTGGGAAGATTATCAAATATGGCCATTTCCCCGAAAAAATCTCCTGCCATTATCCGCGAAACTTCTGTCTGTTTTCCGACAGCATTGCTGACAAATACCCCAACGCTGCCTTTGAGGATTATGTACATCTCATTTCCCGGCTGTCCTTCGTAGCATATATACTGCGAAGCCTGAAATTTCTTAGGTGTCGCTATCTGCATCAGAGTTCTTACCGCATCATCTTGGATCATATTATTTACCTCCAAAAATTATTAATATTAACTTAATTGGAATTGCCAAAAATGCCGTTACAAGGAATTTCATAATTACGAAGATCATTACTTCCGATCTTACAACTGCTGTCAGAACGTCAGCCACTGCCGACATCAATACTTCGGGAGCAGCAGTTTCCACGCTTTCGGGAACTGCGGTTTCCGATCCATCGGGAGAAACTGATTCCACGCCGACAGTCTCTTCAATTTCGGGAGAAGCAGTTTCTTCACCTTCCGGAACTGCTGTTCCCGCTTCATCGGGAGCAGCAGTTTCCTCACCCTCGGGAACTGTGATCTCTTCATCTTCGGGAACGGCAGTCTCGGCGCTTTCCTCAGTGCCGTCATTGACGCCCGGGATAATTACCAGCTTGTTTTCGTCCGGGACTCTGTTATCATGGTAATCACCTGTCACATTTTTATCGGGATCTTCCGTGCCGTCATTAACGCCGGGGATAATTACCAATCTGTCTGACATATCCTCAACATATTGGCTCTTGTCAAGCATTATCCTGCCTGTGGTTTTAAGGGTAAATGTTTCAGAATATCCATTACCGCAGTCGTAGGTGTATGTGACAGTGTCGCCTGCAAAATTGCTGAATATTCCGCTTGCGCTGTCGTAATCCGCACCGTTGACGCCTGATATTTTGTTCGGATCGATATCGGGAATATTGTTTACATTAAACTGTCCCGACGGATCAAGAGAGATACTGTATGTGTTGCTGCTTGCACTAAATGTCGTTATACCCGGATTATTGCTTACATCAATATAAGCAAGATTACAATTACTGCAATACAATTTTTTCAAAGCCGTATTGCTGCTTACATCAAGTCTTGTTATCTGAGTATCGCTGCAATCCAAATATGTCAAAGCCGTATTACTGCTTACATCAAAGCTTGTTATCTTAGTGTTAGAGCAATCCAAATATGTCAAAGCCGTTTTACTGCTTACATCAAGATCCGTTATCTGTGTATTGCTGCATTCCAAATGTTCCAAAGCTGTATTTCTACTTACATCAAGTTCTGTTATTTGAGTATCGCTGCAATACAATTTTTTCAATGCCGTATTGCTGCTTACATCAAGACTTGATATATCGGTATTGTCGCAATTCAAATCTGTCAAAGCAGTGTTATCACTTACATCAAGACTTGTTATATCTGTGTTACTGCAATACAATGTTTTCAAAGCAGTGTTATCACTTACATCAAGACTTGTTATACCTGTGTTATTACAATACAAGTCTTTCAATGCCGTATTGCTGCTTACATTAATGCTTGTTATATCTGTGATATTGCAAAACAATGTTTCCAAAACCGTATTACTGCTTACATCAAGGCTTGTTATGTGAGTATTTTGGCAATACAATTTTTTCAATGCTGTATTACTGCTTAAATCAAGACTTGTTATACCGGTGCTATCGCAATGCAATGTTTCCAATGCTGTATTGCTGCTTAAATTGAGGCTTGTAAGTCCGTAATTTCTAGAACAATCAAGTATGCTCAGATTTTCAAAATGCTCAATTCCATTCAACGATGTAATCCCTGGATCAATTAAAGAATCACCATCGCTGACATCAATTGTCGTAACCGCCGCCATCTCAATGCCGGAAAGTTTACCGTCATTATCCTTGTCAAACTTTGTAGAAACATAACTCATAAACTTTTCGTCCGGGAAGTTTTCGGCGGTGATCTCCAAACTTTTGTCTTTCGGTTTCCATACATAATATTTTCCGTCGGGAGCCGCGTCCGTTTCTTCAAGTGCATAAACATAACTGCTGCCATCGGAATTTTCAAATGTTCTCTCGCTTTCATCGGGGTATGTATCATATACGACACATTCCAGTTCATCGCCGTAAGTGTTAATGACGGGATCGCTGCTTATCTCATCGATCTTAAATGAACCGCCGGTAATTACAGCTTCTCCCGAAGCAATAACTATATCGGGATATACTTCAACACTGCCGCCCAGAACCTCAAATTTACCGACTGAATCTAAAGCTCCGATAAATAAACCGTTATTATGAAGACCTTCACACGCAATGTAAACTTTTCCTCCGGTTATTTTCATGGTGCCGTCATTTATAAGACCGCCGTCTACTTCCGAAGTTGATCTGAGTTCGCCTCCGCTTACAATAAAAGTACCTTTGTTATATACACCGCCGTCAATTTCACCTGCGTTATCCAAATGTGCAGTTACAGTTCCGCCCTTTATTTCAAAATTACCATTATTGTAAATACCGCTTGACTCCATGCCGTTTGCAGTTATATTTCCGCTGTTTACAGTGAAGGAGCCTTCTATGATGTTAATTGCTTTGTCTTTAGCAGTTATCTCAAAAGTACCGTCGTCTATTTCTACAGTTCCATAGGCGAGAATACTTCCAAGTTTATTTGTACCTTCACCTATAATTTTCGCGGAAGAATTTAATACCGCAAATCTGCTTTCGCTGTCAATATTTACGTCCTTAAAAGTAATATTATGATCTCCGCCTTTTATAATTATATCTCCTGAAATTGCAGTACTGCTGTCTTTCTGTGTAATGGTATAATCGCCCGTATAGGAAATTTCCTCGGAAGCGTCACCCTGAGTAAAGCCTGTTTCCGTTATGGTAACAGAGCCGTTATCCATATAGATAGTTCCGTCAAATTTCGGTTTCCATACATAATATTTTCCGTCGAAAGCCGCATCTTCTTTTTCAAGCGCATAAACATAACTGCTGCCGTCAGAGTTTTTGAACGTTCTTGCGCTTTCGTCGGGGAATGTATCATATGTTACACATTCCAGTTCATCGCCGTAAGAGTTAGTGATGATACCACTGCTTATATCATCGGTCTTAAATGAGCCGCCGGTAATTACAGCTTCTCCCGAAGCTATAACTATATCGGGATATACTTCAACACTGCCGCCCAGAACCTCAAATTTACCGACTGAATCTGAAGTTCCGATAAATAAGCTGTTATTTCCTTCTACACTTGAAACGTAGACTTTTCCTCCGGTTATTTTCATGGTGCCGTTATTTATAAGACCGCAATCTCTTTCCGAAATTGCCCTGAGTTCGCCTCCGCTTACAAGGAAAGTGCCTTCGTTATATACACCACCGTCAATTCTTCCGAGTGCATCATCTAAGTGCGCAGTTACAGTTCCGCCCTTTATTTCAAAATTACCATCATTGTAAATACCGCTTGACTTTATGCCATTTGCGGTTATGTTTCCGCCGCTTATAATGAATGAACACGAACTTTCATTTTCAATAGGCTCTCTGTCGGCAGTCAACTCAAAAGTTCCGCTGCATATTTCTAAAGTTCCTAAATTGCGTATACCTCCAAGCTTATTTGTACCTTCACCTACAACTTTGACAGAACCGTCCCTTAACGTAAATATGCTTTCACTGTCAACATTTACGTCTTTAAAAGTAATATTATGATCTCCGCCTTTTATACTTATATCTTCCGAAATTGCAGTACTGCTGTCTTTCTGTGTAAAGGTATAATCACCCGTGTAGGGAGTTTCCTCGGCAGCGTCACCCTGAGTAAAGCCTGTTTCCGTTATGGTAACATAACCGTTATCCATATAGATCGTTCCGTCAAATTTCGGTTTCCATACATAATATTTTCCATCGGAAGCCGCGTCCGTTTCTTCAAGTGCGTAAACATAGCTGCTGCTATCGGAATTTTCAAATGTTCTTGCGCTTTCATCGGGGAATGTATCGTATACAACACATTCCAGTTCATCACCTTGAGTGTTTGTTAAAACCAGAACGCCATCTCTCTGCTCTGAAGAGATCTTAACAGAACCGCCGATAACAATAAACTCCGAATTATCGCCGTACAGGTACGCACTATCCGATATTTCTACACAGCCTCCCGATACAGTAAGTTTTCCTATACTGTTATCGCTGAGTGAACCCAACAATAAGCTTACGCCGTCCATGCCGCGTATATCGGCTTTACCGCCTGTGATCTCCATAGTGCCTTCACTGCTGACGCCGATTACACCTTCAGAAATTAATTTGCCGCCGCTCATTCTGAATGTTCCTATGTTATTAAGACCGCCTTTAAGCATACCATCATCATTATAAGCAGCGACCGATCCGCTTGCTAACTCCAATATGCCGCTGTTAAGGATACCGTCATTACTTGCAGATCCGGCAAAAAGCCTTCCGCCGTTAACTTTAAATGTTCCGGAATTACTTAAACCATTAGCATTGTCAACAGATATATCTAAAACTCCTGAATTAATATTGATATTGCCAATATTAAGGACTCCGGCTTCAGACGAATTCGTTACCGTGATATGTCCGCTTTCCAAATTAAGAACAGCATTTTTATTCAATACATACAATGACGAGTTTTTATCTCCTCCATTAAAATTTCCCGAGCCTTCAAGATTGACAACGGTTTCGTTATCATATATACCTACAATTAATGAAGATATATTCAGATCAGATATTTTAATATTATGTATACCGCTTGTAACAATTATACTATTATCAAGAGCTGTTTCGGTATCTAATTGTGTAATAGTATAATCACCTGTATACGGAGTTTCCTCGGTAGCGTCACCCTGAGTAAAACCTGTTTCCGTTATGGTAACAGAGCCGTTATCCATGTAGATCATGCCGCTAAATTCAGAAGATTTCGGTTTCCAAATATAATATTTTCCGTCTGAAGATGAATCCTCGGATCTTATATTATAAGTATATTTGCTTCCATCAAAACATTCAAATGTCAGTTCACTCTTATCGGGTATACTGTCATATACAGCGCACTCAAGCTCTTCACCGGCAGCATTTGTCATAACAGCATTTATAGCGTTGCCTTCTGCGTGTAAAGATCCGCCGGTTATTATAAATTGACTGTCCGATGATTTTATATCGTTATCTCCGTATGATGAAGAAGCACGTATATCAATACTTCCGCCCGCAATTTCAAATTTTCCCGCATTGGCAATGCCTATACGCGAATAATATGAAATATCATAATGACCGTCTTCAATTTTAAAATATCCGGTTGAGTCATTAAAAATGCCGGAGCCGCTGCCTGTTTCGTTAAAGATAAATTCACCATCGGTCACTGTAAAATTACCGTTATTTTTCCAAAGTGCTCTTACAGGTGTTAATCGTGCCGTAAATTTATTTGTTCCTATTCCTGTAAGAACGACCTCCGCATTATCTTGTACTTCAAAAACAGATAAATTTACTCCTTCAATAAATCCAATATTAACACTGTCCATTGTGATATTATGTTTGCCGCTTACAACGGTTATAGAAGCTTCTGCCGGCGTACTGCTGTCTTTCTGTGTAATGGTATAATCGCCCGTGTAGGGAGTTTCCTCGGCAGAGTCACCCTGAGTAAAGCCTGTTTCCGTTATGGTAACAGAGCCGTTGTCCAGATAGATAGTTCCGTTAAATTTCGGTTTCCATACATAATATTTTCCATCGGAAGCCGCGTCCGTTTCTTCAAGTTTGTATACATAGCTGCTGCCATCGGAATTTTCAAATGTTCTCTCCCTTTCATCGGGGAATGTATCGTATACAACACATTCCAGTTCATCGCCGTGAGAGTTGGGGAAAGGAAAGTTATATGTTTGTTCTCTTGAAAACCGCAGCGAACCGCCGTCTATACAAAAATCAGTGTTCCCCTCTAAATCCGTTTCATCTCCAGAAATTTCAACAATTCCCCCTGTAATTAAAAATTTGTTGGATGTAGATTTTCTAAAGTATATTCCCCATCTTTCAGAGTTGACATTCAACTTACCTCCATTTACTACAAATTCACAATCAGTAAGAAGCATTCCATGAGCAGATAATGTAGACGATGTGGCATTTACAATACCCCCGTTTAATGTGAAAATACTGTTTTTTCCACAGCCAAATCCTCCTGAACGACTACTGTCACATTTGAAATTTAATGTACCGCCGTTAACAGTAAAATTGCCTTCATTCCAAAAAGTATAGATACCAAGTGCATCAAAAGCACTTATAACAGCGCTGCCATCGTTAAATATGAAGTTGCTGTAATTGTCTATTGCAGCAGAATTTTTACAATTCACCGAAAGATCAAACGTTCCGCCATTAACAGTGAAAGTGCCGTTTTTATTCTTTATTGCGTCCGAAAAGCCATCAATATCATTGTTACTATCACTGTTTTTAGTTTTATTACCACAAGACTGACAGAAAATAGTTATTTTTGGATCGTCTTCAATAACAAAGCTGCTGTTGTTTATAAATCCGCTTGCATTGCCGTCATTCTCAGTCGTTTCTGCGTTTATTTCGGTGTTTCCGTTTATTTTCAGCGTACCATTATTATATATAGCTGCGGTCTCAACAGTATTATCGGCTGAATTTGCTGAAAGATGGAATTTACCGCTGCTTAAAGCGATCTTTCCATCATTATAGATCACATTTTTCAAACCGCTTATGATATTTGTGTTTTCACCGCCGCTGATAATTAAATCAGCTTTCTTTCCCACCGTAAATGCATCGTTTTCGGAAGAAATGTTGACTCCGTCCATTGTGATATTATGCTTGCCGCTTACAACGGTTACAGAAGCTTCTGCCGCTGTACCGCTGTCTTTCTGTGTGATTGTGTAATCGCCTGTGTATGGAGTTTCCTCGGCAGAGTCACCCTGAGTAAATCCTGTTTCCGTTATGGTAACAGAGCCGTTATCCAGATAGATGGTTCCGTCAAACTCCGGCGCAAATGTGCTGATTGCATCGGGAACTAAAGTAAATACTGCCGATTTGCCGCTGCCGCAATCATAAGTGTAGGTTATTTCCGCTGTACCCTCTTTAATTTCTGTAAGAACACCGTCCTCGCCTATCTCCGCGCCTTTCAGTTCCGAAACTTTTTTAATATCAAATCCCGCAATTGTATTTGTATCAAAATTGCCGTCTGTTACAGTCACGGAATATTTGTTTCCGCTTGCCGAAAATGTTGTTATACCCGGGTTATTGCTCAGATCAACATAAGCAAGACCGCAATTATCGCAGTTCAGATCTGTCAAAGCCGTGTTGCTGCCAACATCAAGACTTGATATGCCGATATTACTGCAATACAGATATACTAATGCTGTATTTGTTCTTATATCAAGGCTTGTCATATCTGTATCATTGCAATACAGATACCCCAGAGCCGTATTGCCGCTTAAGTCAATACTTTCTATGCCCGTAAAACTTACATCAAGATTATAAAGATCTGCATTTCCGCTAAGATCAAGGCTTGCAAGTCCGGAATTATACCTGCAATTCAATGCACGGAGATATTTAAAATGTTCTGTTCCCTGCAATGATGTTATATTTCCATCTTCAGAAACGGTTCCGCTGACATTGATCCTTGTTGCCGCTTCGATCTCACTGTCGGAGAGATAGCCGTTGCTGTCGGAGTCAAAGCTTGCGGAAATATAGTTCCTGAATACATCATCGGGGAAATTTGTATCGTTTATCTCAATGCCGCCGATCTCCTCGTCTTTATCCGTGTCTGTTTCCTCGTCTTTATCTGTGTCCTCATCATTATCTGTGTCCGTGTCTTTATCTGTATCTTCAGCCGTGTTTGTGTTTCCGCCCGTGTTTATATTTCCGCCGTAATAGGGAATGACTGCCGCAGTCTTTCCGCTGTTGTCTTTATCGCTTTCCCGATCCTCTGTGCTGCTGTCTGCGGCTTCATCGCTGTTATCATCTTCTTCACTGTCGTTTTCTTCGTCTTCGCTGTCATTTTCTTCATCTTCACTGCCGTTTTCCTCATCTTCGCTGTCGTTTTCATCATTTACATCGCTTTTATCATTTTGTTCGCCTTCATCGGCAGTATTCTGACCGCTGCCGTCGTCTGTGCTTGCTCCGTTATTTTGCGGAGCATAAGAGCCGACACCTGTCCCGCCGTTATCTTCGCCGTCGTCATTGCTGTCTTCCATATCTGAAACGGTGTTTTCATCATTCTCTGCGGCTTCGCTGTCCTCTTCCGCCTCGTCCTCATCGGAAAGGATCTCTTCGTCACTGTCGTCGGAACTTTCTTCCGCGCTCTGAGCGTCATTGTCGATCCCGCTTGCAGGCTCTTCACCCTGTTCCCCGCTTGTTTCCTGAGTATCGGGAATATATGTATCATCATAAGGCGCTATTTCTCCGCCGTCATATGCGGAATGATATTCGCTGAGGTCAATTCCTCTTGCAACTATCTCATTCCAGAAGTCCGCAGTATCAATAAACATTTTATGCCCGTTCTTTGAAGCATTATAAATGTCTACAAGATCACTGTCGCTTATATCGGAAAGTTCTATGGGATCCACATTATCATGGATCTCCTCTTTTACCCCATCATCATTTTCGGTTTCCCCTTCGGCATATTCAATGACTTCTTCAACATATACCGTAATGATCTCGTCCATTTTTATGCAGGCTTTATATCCCGAATTGATAAGGACATCTTCATCTACTACAGTACCGTCAGGCATTACACGCTTACAAGCAACGGTTCCTCCGTATGTATATACATCGGTAAACGCTTCTCCGCTTTCGTCATATCTTACTTCCACCTTGAAAAACGTTCCCCTGACCGCAAGCACTGCGTTAGGAGTATTTATTACATAACTCTCATCATCTCTGAGAGGAGAAACAAGTTCATTTGTAAGAACGCCGTTTTCCAGACGGATAGATGTACGACGCCTGTTTTTATTTCCAAGATCCTCGAAAACGGCACGGCTGAGCTGTTCAAGTTTTACATACTTGTCATCATCAAGTATCATTCTTGTATAGCTGTCCGAATCTGTGGTAAGTGCATACCCGCCTTCAAGACGCATATTCTTATACGCCTCATACTTTTTCCCGTTATTTTCTGTCATAACATTTCCGACAATTTCAGAAACGCTTATGCTCCGATAGCCTTTCTCGGCGTTAAAAGCGGAAAACATCAGCACCGCTATAAGTATTATTGCTAAAGCAGCGGCTGCAATAATTATTTTACCCTTTACCGTTTTAAGGAAATTTCCCATTTCAGTTATCACCTTTCCTGAAATTATTCTGATACGGCCATTTCTGCCTGATCGGTCTCATCGGTATTGATTCCTGTGACCGAATATACAAATACGCTTTTTGACTTTCCTTTAAGAGGTATCTCTCCCACTTCGTCCGCGGTAATACGTCCTTTTAAATGTTCGTAAACCTCACTGCTTATGTAAATGTTGCCTTTCGGGGCGTTGGCTTCAAGGCGTTCGGCAGTGTTTACCGTGTCGCCTATAGCCGTGTAATCCATTCTGAAATCGCAGCCGATGTTTCCCACAACAGCGGATCCGCAGTTTACGCCCACGCCGAAACCTATGCTTTTGCCGAAACGCTCCTGAAGTTCTTTTCCCAGAGCATCTCCGCCTTTTACAATGTCCATCGCCGTACAGACGGCTTTGTAAATATAGTCCTCCGAATCGAACGGCGCATTGAAAAACGCCATTGCCGCGTCACCTATGAATTTGTCCAGAGTGCCGCCGTATTTGAAAATACAGCCTGTAACAAGTTTGAAGTATGAATTCAGGACTTCAACTATCTGTTTTGGCTCCAGATTTTCCGAAAGCGATGTAAAACCGCGTATATCCACAAACAGAACGGCAATATCCCTTGCTTCTCCGCCAAGGTAAAGTTCGTAAGTGCCTTTTCCTGCTATTTCCTTTACGACCTGCGGAGCAACATATTTCATGAAAGCCCGTTCAATGCTTCGCTTTGCGGAACTTGCCCTGTAGTAATGCATCGCCGTGTAGTATATCATTATTATTGCGGAAAATATCGGTACAATAATTACATTTCCCGAATAACCTATGCCTGTCAGCAATCCGCTGAAAATGAGGTACCCTGTTATCGTCTTGGCAGCGGCAGTCGAAAGGCAGATCGCAACGACTTTTCCGACTGAAATATTATAGCAGCAGAACGACAGCACAAAAACTATTATTGCCGCGCTTGCAGACGAAAGCCAAACAGGGATACTGTATATGTATTTCCCTTCCAGAAGCGCCTGTATCGCATTGGCATGAATTTCCACTCCGTACATCTGGCGGCTTCTGTCCACAGGAACGTAATATGCGTCCATCATTCCCGCCGCATATGCTCCCACAAGAACTATACAATCGTCAAATGCTTCCGCAGGCACGCGTCCGTTTATAACATCAGAAATGGAAACATTTTCATAATCTCCGCTTCTGCCGCTGTATCGGAAAGCAAACGACGCCTTTTCCATGTTGTATGGGAATTCAGGCACAATGCCGCTTACCGCAGCATATTTCTTATATATTTCCGCATTTAAGCTGAATTCGAGATCATCGCCCGAAGGTTCGGGCGGGAAGTACAGAAATGAACTTCTTATAAAACCATCATCTTTATCCATAAGCGCATTGGCAAAGCCATGACTTGTAACTTCAAAAAGTGCGGGATAAGGTTTTACAGTATCCACAACGGAAAGATTGTCAACTCTGACTTTGCCATCATCTTCCGAGACAAGTTCCCGTTCAAAAACGTAACTGAAAGCGCATACCACATTCCCGTGCTTTTTGCAGGCTTCCGCAAAGCGTTTATCCTCATCACTGCCGCTGTCGTTGCCAAAAAGCACATCAAAACCTATTACCGCAGGCTTTACATCATCGGAAACGCAGAGTTTTTCCACCAGATCGGCATAAACGCCTCTGTCCCAGTCCTCATAGTCGCCGAGTTCGCTCATAGCCTGCTCGTCTATCTTGATTATCTTGATCTTTGCGGAAGTGCCGTCAGGGTGATGGTACAGAATATCTTCAGCCGCCTTGTCTGCTTCGGAAAGGAGACCGTACCACACCGCCGCAAAAGCGGCTGCAGCAAACAATATAGAAATGATCGTTGTATTTATGAACTCTCTTTTTTCGTTCATAAGACCGCCTCTTGCTAAAAATGAATATAAACCATTTTATTATACCATATTTAAGCAATATTGTCAATGATTATATTGTAAAAGTACACAGTATTCCAATGATTTAAAAATTTGTAAAGAAAATATAACCGGATCTGCCGATCAAGAGCAAATGCTGCCTTTTGTCAAAGTGCGGAGGGCATTTTCATTTGTCCAAGTTCCAAAAATTGAATATAGGAATTCCTTTTTTCTGTGCCATTCTTACAGTTTGCGCCGTGCCGCTTCTCTGTCTTTTCGGATCAAAATAGCAGAAACAAATATCCGCATATTCCACAAGGCGTGCGTTCCGCAGTTTCATACAACCGTTGAAGTAATGCTCCGATGTGTACTCCACAGAATCGGCAAGGGATAATATGCGGTAAAATTCCGCTTTATTTTTTTCTTTCCAATTTGCTGTCTGCTCCGCATTGGAGCAGGGCAAAACCAGATTCAGCCTGATATGCGGATATTTTTCACGCAGTTTTAAAACAACAAGAAATGAAAACTGATCCCACCCATAAGCTCCTCCAAAATAGAAACCTGTAACGCCGGATATTATGGCTTCTTCCGACTTTTCATACAGATACTCCGATAATTCACTTGTATCTTCCGGCAAAGTCCTGTGTCCGGTAAAACTGATTGATGACATATAAACTCCTTTCATCGGTCTTTAATGACCGATTTTTGTTTTACTTGAATACTTTTTATTATCATAACATAAATTTATGATATACGCAAGTGCGTACACGCATAAACGTAAAATTTTGTATAATGATAAAAAAAGTATCAAGGCGGTGGTGTTATGTCAGCAGTGAAAAACGCTGTTGTGGAGCGCATCAAAAACATCTGCAAAGAACGAGAAATTGCTGCGAATGAACTTGCAAACATATCGGGAGTGACACCATCAACTGTGTACAGCCTGCTTGACGAAAAACGTAAAAATGTTTCTATCACGACTATCAAGATATTGTGTGATGGTTTGAATATGAGCCTTGGAGAGTTTTTCAGTTCTCCGGAATTTGATGATCTTGAGCAGGAAATAGAATAGTGAACAATATTCGTTTTTCGCAGTGCTTTGATAAAAATGTCGTGTTTAATATGTTTTATTATCAAAATCAAAAATGTTAAAAAATAAAAAAGAGAAGATAGGCGTTAAATGCTTATCTTCTCTTTTAATTTTGCAGAGATATTTTATTAATATATATGCAAAAATTGATTGACATAAAATGAATTGTGTGTTATAATGCATTTATATATTGTTTGTTTTCAGTGTCCGGATAAAAGATATGGGAGGGTATAACTCAATGAAGCGTTTGACCGTTTTGCTGATAAGCATTATCCTGATACTTTCGGGCTGTTCGGGAAGCGCAGACAGCGGGCAGAATTCTTCGCCGCCGCCTGATTTTCAACCGCTTAACGAAATAGTTGACGGGCGAAAAAATATATATCTTATTGTCAAAAACCTTGACAGCAGTTACCGGAACGTTATGATACAAGAAATTCAGAATATGGCATATACCGAGTCTCTGACCGATGATGCGGAAATATGGCTCATGGAAGCAGCTTCGGATAATATAATCCGGTGCGCACAAGTTCGGACATGAAGCAGGGGACAGGATACTTGTCGGATTTTCTGCCGCGCTAAAGGAAATTTTCGGAGAAAACAGTTATATATCAAGATATGGCGGTGATGAATTTGTCCTGCTCGTTCGGAACGGTGATAAAGACAAGGTGAGCGGTATGATAGAGCTTCTTCGGGAAAAAGCAAAGTCTGTAAAGCCCTGCGACAATGCGGAGGAATGCGGCAATTTTACTCTTACATTCAGCTGCGGAGCGGCAATGTTCCCGAATGACGCGGACGACCTTAAAGGACCTGAATCCTGCGCCGATGATGCACTTTACATAGTAAAAAAGAACGGCAGAAACGGCTTTGACCGGTACAGAAAACAGGAAGTGTCTTCGGCACGGTAAACTATTAAACTTTTAATATTCAGATACTTATAAATATCCCGATCTATATTTTATATAAAAATCAATTTTTGTCATGATATATAATTTTATTTTACTTAAAAGAATAGAAATACTTCAATAAGCACTGCCGCATTTGCAAGAATATGCGAAAATGTACTTATAACACAATTGCCCGATTTATAATAAATGACCGAAAATATCAGACTGTCAATAAATACGGTGAAAACATCATAAATTACAATGCTTATATTCCCTGCGGCAATGTGTCCCGCTGCAAAAACAGCCGATGAAACTACCGCACATAACCAAACAGGAAATATTTTTGAAGTTTTTCCAAAGAAAAATCCCCGATATGCAATTTCCTCACCAAAAGCTGCAATAATTATCTGAAATATCAGCAGTGCAATTTTATCAAAAGACAGAAAATCATCTGCCCGTCCTATTACATGGGAAATAAATTCTTCGCGGAATATCAGACCGCCGATAATATTCGTTATGATCCCGCTCACTATCGGCAGCAGCAGCCAGATAATTATACCCGGCTTTTTAAGATCCGCCAAAATAGTATTAAAACGCAGTCCCGAATTTTTTTCTTTGCATACAGCTTCCGTAATAAAGAAAAATGCGATCCCCGCAAATACGGAATATCCTGCTATTTTTGAGGACGGTACAACCTTTGCCGCCGTTAATAATATCATTATTGCCGCGCCTATGATCGTAAGAAAAAAATATTTTTTGTTATCGCCGAACACCTGTTGATCTTTCATTTCAATTTCTCCTTTACAGCCAATACTGCACCTCTGTATGCACGTTCTAAATGGGATCTTATAATTTCCTCGTCGTATTTTAATGAATTGTTGGCGATAATGCTTGCATATCCGTGAGCAAATAAAAAAATTGTTATAAAGATCTCTTTTACCTGCTCTTTATTTCCTACAACTGCTATCTGCATTGCCGAAAGAACAGGCTCAAGCTCTTCGGAATCTATCATTTCAAGCAAAGTAGTTCCGTTAAAATGATCTGATTGGAAAAGAAAACGGAACAAATGCGGTTCTTCCATAGCAAAACGGATATAATTCAGTCCGATCCCAAGCATAACGCCTTTGCGCGTATCTTCAATATTCATCAGATATTCTGAATGATAGCTGTCTGCTTTTGCATAGGCAGCTTTTTTCAATTCTTCAATTGTTGCAAAGTGATACATAACAGGCTGTGTGGAACATTTCAGCTTTTCCGCAACGGTTCTTGCATTGATATTTTCCGCACCTGTTTCGCGGGCAATTTCAAAAGCAGCGTCAATGATCATTTCTTTTGTAATTTTTGCTTTCGGCGGCATGATCTTTCTCCTTTTTATAATCTGCGTTATATAACATTAATTATATTATAAATTACAATACTTCCTTTGTCAAGCAGAGAAATGTAATTTGCATAAATTTTGTCGCAATAAACAAAATCAGAAACGCTTGTCTGTTAAAATTTTTAAAATAAAACGCTCTGAAATCAACTTCACGGCTATCCCGATCTGACTTTTGACCGTGATATAAAAAACAGCAAACAGAAAATGAGATCTGTTTGCCGTTTTACCAACGTTATTTGATTATTTTCAGTTAAAGCTTTTCTGCCTTCTGCACTGTGATACCATGAATAAAAGCTGAAATTATAAAAATTTTCCGCCAATAAAGACGGAAAATTTTTCATTTTCAGATCCCGCTTTGCTATGCCGCACATTATATTCAGGCATAAACGCACGAAAAAAACGCCTGAAGCAGACCCCGCTTTGCTTTGCCGCACATTATATTTAGGCAAGGGATCACAAAACTTTGCCTGAAAAAGCCCGCGGGGGCTCCCCCGCCTCAGCCTTGTGGTGCGCCTGACAGGATTCGAACCTGCGACCTCCGGAGTCGGAGTCCGACGCTCTATCCAACTGAGCTACAGACGCATAAAGATTGCCGGACCGTTTTCAGCCCGGCAGCATTTGTTTATATTATTGACAAGTATCAATTGGAAATATTCAGCTTTGAGCCTTTATTTACATTGATAGATGTCTGCGCAAAATAGTCAATAACTTTCTTGCCCTTAGCCGACTGTTCAAGGCGTTCCCGAAGTTCGTCGCGCATTTTCCCCAAACGGTCGTATGCGTTTTTGTCGTCCTGAACGATCCTGTCATTAAGTTCTCGGATATGCCTTATCTTGCTCTGGAGTTCTACAAGTTCGCCGTTCAGACCTTCTATATCTTCAAACTGCATGAGCCTGTTGAGCGTATCCTGATTTTCCATCGACTGTTCGCTTATGTATTTTTTTATGTCCAGAGAAATGCCGTCCATAGAAGTTATAAGCTTCTGACGCTCCTCGATCAGCTCCCCCACACCGTCTATATCCTCATACAGCATACGGTTGGTGATCTCGCTGTAACGTTCCATCTGCTGCACTTTGCGTTCCATAAGGTCTAAGATCGTATTCATAACAGCTTCCCCCTATATCTCAGAAACCCTTTGAAGCCTCCGCAAATGCGTCACGCAATTCCTGAAAAAACGGAAGGAGTCCCTTTAATATTTCCGAATCCTTCTTAACATTTGCTTTTATCAGATTTTCGCGGAAATACTGATACATTGACGCAAGATTCTGCGATATTTCATACTTTTCTTTAAGATTTGAATCAAGTGTGTCCACAATATCCGCGACCCTTGTTATTGAATTGTGCGCCTTGGGAATACTGGGTTCTTCATCAATAAAATATATCGCTTTGTTAAGTTCGGTTATGGCTTTGTCATAAAGAGCAACTACAAGCTGTCCCGGAGTCATTGTTGTTACATTTTGCTGCATATATTTCTGGTACGGATTCTGCAACACTATGACCATTTCCTTTCAGAATATTTTTAAGGCAATACCGTGCAGGGGAACGGTTTCCCGCCGCCCTGCCGATGTTCCCGCCGCTGCGTCCCTGCCGCTCACTGCGATCCTTCGCTGTTTGCAGCTTCCTTGCTGTATGCCGCTTTCCATGCTGCTTACGGCTTCCATGCCGTTTTAATGGCTTCCATGCCGACTTCCCTGCCGGTTGCCGCTTCCATGCAAGCACCATTCGGCGGATATATTGCCTTTTAGGAATAATCTTGATTATCAGCCTGTTGAGGTATCTGTAAAGTAGGACATCTGAGCCTGCATATTTGCCATGTAGGTCTCAAGAGCCGAGAACTGCTTCCAGTAACGCTCCTGTTCAGCTTCATACTTTTCATTGAGCTTATCTATTATCTTCTTGATGGACTCTATCTGCCTGTAGATAAGGTTATCCGTATCGGTCTTGGTGTTTTCCGCACCTGCAAGCGATGTGAGATAACCATACTTTTTGGTTTTTGTGGAAATTGCCTTGTCAACAACAGATTCCAGCTTTGCCGCAAGACCGTTCTGAGGATCCGTGAACAGATCTGCAAGCTTATCTCCGTATGCGCTGATGGCAGTATCAAGCTTGCTTTCGTCTATTTCCAACTTGCCGTTGTCCTGCCAGCTGTCTGTAAGCTTGACACCGATGTTGTACAGTCCGAATCCGTCAATATATGTATTCATAGCTCCTCTGATCTCTGAAAGGAACTTCTGAACGGTATTATCGCGGTAAAGGAGACCCATCTTGGCGTTTTCGTTCCACTTTTCAATTTCCTTGTCGGTCATTTCCTCTTCCTGTTCTTCGGTAAGAGGATCGTAGTATGAACCGCTGGACTTAGGTCTTTTTGTGGAAGTCTCACCGTAAAGATCGGAAAGCAGCTTGTTGTAATCCTCAACAAATCCCTTGATAAGATCTTTCAGTCCGCTTGTATCTCTTGCTGTTTCTATGGTAATATAATCTTCCTCTGTAGCCGCTGTGAAATCCTTCGACTTGGAAACATCTATGGAAGTTCCGTCAAAATTGAATACATTTGAAGAACTTGTGTAAGTCGTAAAGGTCTCGCCGCCGTCGCTGCTGATGGAGATCTTGCTGTTTGAACCTGTAGCGCTCAGAAGCTGACCGTCGGAAGCTCCCACAATGCCTTCAGTCTTTCCGAATATTGCATTAAGCAGCTTGGATTCTTCGGAATCCAATTCTCCGTCCGTAAGTGAAAGATTTCCTGACGCAAGGATAGTACCGTCCTTCTGCATTGTGATAACGCCTGCGTCCACAAGATCGTTAAGAGTAATATCCAAACCGTTTGCAGCCGAAACGGTAACTTCTTCGCCGTCCAGCATGAACTTCATTTCGGAAACGCCTTCCGCAACAACATATGAACCATCAGCGTTCGCCTTATGGATATTATCTATAGTTCCGCTGCCTACCTGAATGTTGAAGCCGTTCTCACCGAGCGTGAGCTTCTGTGAAACAGAACCAATGCTGATCTGTCCAGTGCTGCTGTCGTAGCTTACCGAGAAATCATCGTTAAGGTCGTGATCTTCATCTGCAACGGCATTGTACTGCTCTTTGATCTTATCCTTGATAGCCGCTGCGATCTCGTCATCGGTATATGTAGCTCCATCGTCCTTGGCTTTGAGAGCTTCGGAAAGGTCAATTGTAATTTCCTTTAAGTCGCCGTCCTCGGCAGCTATCTTGAGCGTGATCTTTGCAGCATCGCCGTCATCATCGCCGAAACCGTTAAGAAGCTTATCTTTCAGTTCCGCTGTAACAGTACCTGTAATATCGCCCTTAACGTCGATCTCGTACTTGCCCTTTGTTGCTTCAACAGGTTTCAGCTCATCAGCTTCCTTGTTGAACAGAGCGTTGAGAAGATTTCCCTTGGTCTGATACATTGTGATCTCGGAGCCTGCGCCTGTTTCCTTGGATTCGATCTTGAAACTCTGGGAAACGTTGCTGAAACTGATCGTTACGCCCGCGTCTGAATCGTTTATCCTGCTTATCATCTGCGAAACGGTGGTATTTTCATTGAAAGTAAAATCAACGCCGTTGATGTTGATGCTGTAAGTGCCGTCCTCGGATTCAAGAGCCTGCTTGAAGCTGATAGCACCCAGCGCAGAAGATGTGGAGATCCTGCTGTAACCTGTGTTTGCAATTCCCACGCCTTCGGAGTTGTAACCGATATTGAAAGTATGGACGATACCGTCGGTGCCGTCCTCCTCGGAACCCTTGTTGTCAAATACAAGAGTAGATGTGCCGTCCTTGAATCTGAATTCCTGATCCTTTGCCATTGAACCCTTGTATGCGGAATTCATGGCGTCGAGGAAATTCTGCTTGGATTCTTCAACGCTTGCGCCGCCCTTGAAAGTTATGGTCTTGTCTGCGCCGTCAAAGTTTACATTTACGGAATATTCCTTTCCGTTTACATTTCTTGAAAAATCAAGATTTACTTCGCCTGCGGAAACAGATCCCTCGGAAGATACGGAAGCAGCCTTTGCAGCTGTTGCGGATCTTATTGTGTAATTTGCAGGAGTTGCGCCTGCGGAAGCGGAAGCCGTAATGACCTTGTCATTTGAAGATGTGGCAAGATACTTCTTCATAACGGCGTTTGCCTTTATGGAAGTGGGGCTTTCGATGCGGAGATACTTATTCTGGAATTCCTGTATTTTTGAGATAATAGAACGGTAGGATTCCTGTTTCCACTGAAGTGTCTGGAGTTTCTGTTTCTGGGAATTAATACGGTTCTTGGTGAGGGCAGCCATGGACTTGACCATTTCCTCCGTGTCCAGACCGGAAATAAGTCCCGCATATCTGTTTCTGGTATCAATACTTGACATAAAAGATCATCCTTTCGCGCAGGCTCATTGATTTGCGTCCTGCTGATTTTTTATTATAGAGATCAGATCGGCAGCAGGTTTGTGAACAGCCGCCTGAATATTGAATTTCTCAGTATCGAAAAGTTCGCTGCGGATTATCCTCACATCGGGAGGAGCATCAATGCCGATCTTGACTCTGTCCTTGGCAGTTTCAACTACCGTTATGCGGATATTTTCGCCTACCCGCAGTTCCTCCCCGATCTTTCGGGTTATTACCAGCATTTACTCTCCCTCCTTTGCAAAGATAGGGAATTTTATAGGATAGTTTTCTGCGGCAATTATCTGAGCTGCCAGCATCTTTTCCGTATTTACGACTATCGGACTTTTCAGGTTTACCGTGGTGTTCTTGTATTCCTCAGGAACTACGGCAAGAACAAGGTATCTTAATTTTTCAGCCGTTTCGGGCTTTATCACCGAAAGGCTTTCAGCGTCCGCAGTGACTGTATAATTCCGGCTTATCTGTTCCGGATCAAAAACTATAAAGCAAAGATCTTCGTCGTCAACGCTCTGGAGCCATGCAGGAAATACATTGTCTCCAAGCGGGGAAAGCATGATAAATCTTTTCTGATCCTCAAATGCAAAAATGCCGTTTGGGAAATGTATTATCATATCCTCCGAAATATCATGTTCACCGAAATCTCTTGTTTTTACAGTCATTTTAAATTCCTTTCATCAGGCGAACACGTCAAGGGGCGGTTCGTAGTTAGGGTCTGCGCTTCTGGGGAAGTATATCGGATCACCCAGATATTCTATATCAAGTTTTGGCATCTGCTTGATGATAAATTCAATGCTGCCGGGGATAAATTCAAACTCGGGAATATCCGCGGAAGGATCCACCGCCGCCGCATTGCTTATCTGATAGTTTATGCTCAGTGTTCCGTCCGAATAGCTTACCGCGCTGTTCTTGCTCTTAGGCAGGGACTGGAGCACCGATTCAATGCTTCTTGAAGCTTTCTGTGCTTTGAAAGCCTGCTGATCGTTTCCTCCGGGGATCTTGGCTCCCTCAGCGCCGCCGTCAGCAAGTTTTGCAATAGCCTGATATGTAAGAGTAATGCCTCCGTCGTTTCCCGAAGGAACGTAGGTATCATAGTTTCTCAGCTCGGAAAGATCCATTCTGTAAGGCTGAGCTTTAAGGCACAATCCTCCGTTCTGACCTGCCGATACCTGAACCGACGGTGCAGAAGCTGTGCTGTTCTCCACCGGTCTGAATTCCGGTCTCTGAACCTTGACCTCCACTTTAATAGGAATATGTTTTATGCTTAAAAGCTGTTCCATATCAATACACCGCCTCCGCAGAGGCATTCTCCTTTCGTATTTTTTTATGTTACGTCCAAAAGGGGCGCATTTCGTCCCACAGGGATCAGATGAAATCGAATATGCTCTTGGGAAGTGTGCTGCTGCTCAGCTTCAGAGCTGCTTCAAACGCAGCGGATACATTGTCATGATGAGTGATCTCCTCATTCATGTCTGTACCTTCAACAACATTCTGACGTTCCTTCAGGCTGATTTCATAAACTTCCGTCCTTTCGGTGTAGAAATCAATGCTGTTCTGTTTAACGCCGAGAGTGGTTATCTGTTTGAGAATGTGGTTGTTTGCTTCATTTGCCCTGTCGATTATCGCATTTGCGGAACTCTGATCGCCTTTGTAGAGGTAGTATGCAGAATCCAGCACAAGCTGAACAAGGTTATTGCTGAATCCCTCGGAATCCATTCCGCTGCCCGTGATAGCCGCACCGTTAAGGGAAATGTCAAGAGCGGTCTGCTCATCAACGACACCGTTCTTATCATATTCAATTCCTATTCCGATGTCAACGAGGATCGGCTTTGAGCCGGGGAAAATGCAGGAGTTGTCTTTCTTTGCAAATGCTTCTGTGAAATCAAGATCAAAGGTCTTGTCAGTCCATACATTATTTACTGTGTCAAAACTCGATACCGTAAATGTATATTCATCATTGGCGTTATCACTGTAAACGTACTTTCCGTCTTTCTTTTCAAGAGCGTTGAAGTTAAGAGGAATTCCGTTGTAAGTTACAGACTTGGGTATCTCCACATCATTTCCGTCGGCGTCTTTCTTAACGCTGAGGGTTCCGTCCGCGTTCAGAGTGTAGAATTCTTCCCAGTCGGAGGGATAAGCGATTTTGTTTGTAGTAACAGGAACTTCCGATCCGTCATCAGCAGTTTCCTTGATCTGAGTCGAAGCTAAAGCAATTTTTCCGTCCGTTGCTTCTGAAACATCTTTCTCTAATCTTTCTTTCTGCGTTTGGGTAAGAACAAGATTTTCCTTTAGCGTGTATGTCGTTTCTTCCCTTTTGCCTTCTTTGTCGGAAGCGTCATACTCTTCTTTAGTAACGGATTGCAAATTGCCGTCACCATTGGGAATAAAATAATTTGTCCGGGAATCAAACAGAAGCTGATCGTTTTTGTCAAGTGCGTTGAACTGTGCTTCCGTAAGAGAATCAGCGGCGCCGTTAAGTTTTATATCATTATAAATATTCTCGGTCTTGTCGCTCTTCATAACTACTGTTTCTATCCTGAAAGCAGGCGTGCTGTTGTTCGTTCCGCCGAAGATACGTCTCTCGGCAAAATCCGAGTTGAGAACTTCCACCATCTGCTCGGCAACTTTTTCAAAGTTCTGAGCGAAGATGTCGTTTTCCATCTGGGAATGAGTGCCTGTTGTGGCAGCAACAATGTCAGCTTCATACTTTACATAGATGTTGTCGGCAATGGTGCTGAGGTTCTGTTCAGCCGCGCTGAAAAGTTCCTTCGAGGAGCTGAGATTATCCTTGTAGATCAGCTGATCCCTCAGCTGACGGCGGACGCCCAATGCTCTTGTGCCGTTTATGGGATCTTCGGAGACTCTGTTGAACCTGCGCTGAGTTTCGATCCTTGTCTGACTTTTCAGCATGGCAGTCTCCATTCTGTTATAGTTCCTTACATACTGTCTCATTCTGATATTGTTTGTAACTCTCATTTATATCAGCCCTTTCCGTAATTTACAATATTACCTCAGACCTACAAGTCCGGTGTTGTTTATCAGCTTATCGAGCGCCTCATCAAGCGTGGAGATCATTCTGGAAATAGCGTTGTACCATTTCTGATAGTTCATCATGTTTACGCCTTCCTCGTTCATGCTGACGTCCATTCTTTCGCTTCTTGAAGTCTCCACATTTGTGAGCTTGATGTCCGTTGCATTATAGACGCTTGTAAGACCGCTGACTCTTGTTCCCACGTCCTCATTCATATATGAAACGAATCCGTCCAGCGTTCTTTCCTGCGGGAGCCTGTGTCCCATTCCGTCGGTATAGATAAGAGGATTGCTGAAAAGTGCCAGAAGTTTGTGGATATAGGTGTTATCCAGTTCTTCGTATGCATTTTCGCCTGTAGGATTTGCCACAATGTCGGGATTGTTTAGCCATGTGTCGGTAAGTCTGAAATTCTCCGCAGCTTTGCGGAAATCATCGCCGCAGTCGAAAAGCTTTATCGAATCCATCTTGATGTCTACGCCGTATTTATTAAGAGCTTCAAGCTCATCTTTTAAATTTTGGATCTCTTTATCGGTAAGTGTCTGATTTTTCAGATCATTGGCAAGCTGTTCCGAAATGCTGTTGAGTTTTTCTTTGATTTCCTCTGCCGCCGCATCTTTTGCCGCATCATCCGCACCTGTTACCGTAATATTGAGAACAACTTCGCCGTCTTCATTCAAGAGCGGATATGTACCGTCATCGTTTTTAGCGCCCAAAGTAAAGTTGCAGGCTTTTTCTCCTCCGAATATCACTTCGCCGTCTACTTCGATCTGATGTATATCGCTGTAAACATTGTTGAAGGCGTCCGTAATGGTCTTTACATAGGAATTGAGCATATCCCTGTAGTATTCGATACCGTATTCATCGTTTATAGCTATCGTTCTGCTTATGTCGGAATCCATCTTGCCAACGGTATCGCCGCTTTCCAGTTTCAGGTCATATTTACCTGTCAGATTGTCCTTATCCTGAGTTATAGCATCAAATTTCTGCCATGTAGAAGGATCAGCATCACTGTCAAAGATCGTTACTCCGTTTATTGTAACGGTATAGGAAGTCTTTCCGTCAGCACCCTTTGTCTTGTTGAGTTTTGCTCCGACGGAGGACATGAGTTCCGAAGAGATCTGTTCAAACTGAGTTTTTGTAAGTGTTCCTGTGGAACTTGAGAATATATCCTGAAGTTTTTGAAGCGCATCGTTTGCCTGTTCGATAAGTTTATTGGCATTATCCGCTCCGTTTGTGATTATCCTTGCGTTTCCCAGATCCGGGTCATCGGGATTTACCACAGCAAGCGTTTTTAAAGTGGCAGGATCTTTCTGCCCATCAAGTACAACAGTGTTTCCCACTTTTACTTCAAGAATTTTGCCGTTTTCATCAGTCTCAACAACCGCGCCTATGCAGTCTTTAAGCGTTTGGATAAGATCGGTCTTCTCCTCATCGGAAAGGGTTTTGTCAGTCGCAAGTCTCTCAATAGCTTCGTTTGCTGTTTTGACTTCTTTGTACAGGAATTCGTATTTTGTAATGCTTTCGTCTTTCGGAGATCCCGAAAACAATCCTCTGCCGTTGTACATACTGAGCATTCCCCTGAGGGAGCCGGTATTAAGGTAGAAATTCTTATTGGGATCCTTTCCGGTAAAATCAAATACCTTTCCTGCATCGCCGTTTCTTACAAGCGTCTTGTTATCTCCGCCCGTACCGTTCGCAACGTTCATGTCGTACCAATCCTGCTTGCAGTACAAGCCGGTAAACGGTTTGCCGTGTTCATCGGCAACAGGGTGCCATGCATCTTTCAGATCCGCCTGAGAAACTATAAAGGAAAGTTCTGTAGGTCTCGGATTTTCCTCGGAAGTTGCCATCTGAGCGTAATATTTTCCGCTTACTACCAACTGATTTGCGAACTTTACCGAAAATGTTCCGTCAGGTTCTTCCTGATACTCTATATTTCCGTACTGGGCAAGTTCATCAAGGAGAAGATTCATCTCATCTTTGAGTTCCAGCGGACCGTAGTCGTTCATTACTTCATAGTTGTTGTTGGAACTTGTTATATGGTTCATGGAGATGTAAGCGTCCTTGATCTGATCGTTAAGATTTCCCATTTCCGCAAATATCTTATTTATTCTGTCAACAGTGTTATTAACATCTGCAAGAGTGCTCTGAGAAACTTTTTCAATATCGAGAGCGTAGGATCTGAGAGTTTTTTCAAGATTCTGCGCGGTATCCTTAACGATATTAGCCATTTCGGCTCTGTCTGCGTTGTCCGCAGTGTAACCCTGAAGTGCGGATTTCAGCTTGCTTACCATAGCGGCGAAGCTTGCTTCCACATCGGAGGAGTCCGCTTCAATGCTGTCAAAAATATCCTCAATATCGCCGAGGGTACTCATCTGTACGCCCACATCGCAGAGATCGGAACTGTATTTTCTCACATTCAGGTCAAGAACTCTGTCACGTATCTGAGCAACGCCCACCGCCTGAGCTCCCTGTCCTGCCAGAGAAACGGAAGTATTGTAGCCCAGCGTTCCTTTTGCGTGTGCGATGGAAACTATATCAACTCTTTGTCTTGTATAGCCGGCAGTGTCGATATTGGAAATATTATTTCCCGTAATATCCAGAGCTTTCTGAGCTATCTGGAGCGCGTCACGCTGAACATAAAGTCCTAAAAAGCTTGATGCCATTTATATCATTTCCTTTCTCAGGCATTTTTTGAAATTGCGGCTTTTACAGTCGGTTCACGTTTCACCGAGCCTTTTCCGTCATAAACGTCAAGTTCTGCCGCTCTGCTGTTTATCTTGCGGAGCCTTTCGGTAACTATCTCATTTGCCATGTCATTCAGTTCTTTTATACCGAAAACCAGTTCCGACATTTGCTTATGCTGTTCGATGAGCCTGTCTCTGAATTCTTCAGGAGCATTTTCCGCAAGCTCCGAAAAGCTTTCTCCGCTTTTCTCGCCCATAAGTTTCAGCCGTTTTGTTTCATAGGTATTTGTTTTCATGATAAACGCCTGCTCTGTGGAGAGCGAATTGCTGAGCTTTTCGATCTCGCCCTTGTTTATCATATCGACTTTTGAGTATTCAAAACTGAGAAAATCCTTGTAATGGGATATATACTCATCAAAAAAGACTATCAATTTATTATAATCAAGCATAATTTTATTCCCTTTCGTATAATTATGCATATCATTTACAGATCGTATTGCCGCTTTCTTTGGCAATATCAAACGCCTTCATAAACAACACTGTCCCGAACTGCATCGGGGCAGCCCGGGTCAGCCCTCCAGAATGGAAGCTGCAACGCTTTCAGCGGAGATGTTATATGAACCGTCAGCGATCATGGCTTTGAGCGCGGCTATCCTTTCGGGAGAAGCGAAGCTCTCAACTGTCTTGACGATAGAAGCCTTTTCACCTGCGGCAGATCCCGCCTTTGCAGCGGAAGAGAATTCAGCCTTATCGGTGTTATGAACGGAAGAACCGTTCTGCTTTTTGCGAACAGGCTCATAGGCACTTTTTGCGTAAGCGGACATTACCGAACCGTATTTGTTTATTTTCATAATCGATCCCGTCCTTTCATACCCATATTGGCGTATGGGCATAGTTTCAGCGATAATTTATCCCTCTGTTATATATATCGGCAGGAGTTTCAAAAACTTTAGGATTTTTTTGAAATTTCCCAAAAAAATTTTTTGGAGATGTAATATTATCTGATTTTTATACTATATGTACAAATTGATTTCCTTTAATTTCTATAATTGTGAACTAAACAATAATACTTACCTGCTGTTCCGAATAGGGCATTTTGGGCATGGTCTCCTTGGGTTCGGTAGCCGCAGTCGAAACTGTGGAAGTTTCTTCCTGCTTTTTCTCCTGTTCCTCAAAAGGACCGCGCATTTTTATTGCCTTGCCGTTTTCGTCCAGCCAGCCCTGCTCCTCGAAATATTCTTCAAGGCAAAGACCGCTTTTCTTGATCTCGTTTGCATAGTAAAGTCCCACAAAGCGGTAATGCCACGGTTCGTATATAATTCCCGTAACGTCCTGTTTGCCCTTGGGGTATCTGAGGATAAATCCGTACTCTGCGGCGTGTTCGTCAAGCCATCTGAAAGCGTCAGTGTTTTCAAAGCCGTCGTCGTCCATGCTCTGGTATTCTTCGCACATTATATCCAGCGCAAGACCTGCGTTATGTTCGCTTTCGCCGGGAAGAGCGACTTCCGCAAGAGTGTCCGCATAGGCGTCATCATAGCTCATTCCGCGGTTGTCCATTCTGTCCTGAACGCTGTTATCGAAATTCTGCTGCTGATATTCTATAGTACGGTATGCCGATACCACCAGCAGGTCAACGCCGTCCTCTTTGGCATCGTCTATCATTCTTTCCAGATAGTCCGCCGCACGGACATCAAGGTAGTATTCTCTCCAGCTTTCAAATACCACTTCTGTTTCGATCATGTTATCGTAATCCTTCGGCAGAGGATTATTCTTGTTCACAAGGAACATTGCCCATTTATTGTCTATATTCTCGTCCTCCTCGGGTTCTGTGGCTGCTGTTTCGCTGACGGTGACGGTTTCGGAAAATTCGCTTCCGGGTATCTCAGCGGTATCCGTATCCTTTTTTGTAAAGACAAAATTTGTCAGCACAAGTGCCAGCGATATAAGCAAGATCGTAATAACTGCAAAATATTTCAAGATCTTTACTCTCCTTTTTCTCTTCAACTTCCTATAGTTCACAAATTTCATGATATACATATTAATTATATCATCACGCCTGAAAATTTTCAACCGTTTGAGAAAAAATTTCACGAAAATTATTCTTTAATATCAAAAAGCGGCGGACAGTCGGAAGAATACGGTCATATTTCGTCCAACGTCTTGAAATGTCGGAAAAGATGTGCTATAATTGCAGTAATAAATACTTTTTCAGGGAGGAATAACCTATGTACCCTATGAAACTCACCCCCGCATTCAAAGACTACCTCTGGGGCGGAACACGCCTACGCGACGATTTCGGAAAGAAATGCGACTATGAGAAAATTGCCGAAAGCTGGGAACTTTCCTGCCATAAAGACGGCGCGTCCGTCATTGCAAACGGCGAATTTGCAGGAAAAACACTTGCGGAATTTGTTGACGGAAACAAGTCCGCTCTCGGAACGAACTGCCAAAGATTTGAACAGTTCCCTATACTTATAAAACTTATTGATGCAAAGGATAACCTTTCCGTGCAGGTCCACCCCAATAACGAATACGCACAGCGCGTGGAGGGGGAATACGGAAAGACGGAAATGTGGTACATAGTGGACTGCGACCCCAGCGCGGAACTTCTCTACGGTTTCAAAAAGGAAGTTTCAAAGGAGGAATTCGCCGAAAGAATAAAGAATAACACTCTCCTTGAAATCACGCAGTCTGTTCCTGTCAAGAAGGGCGACGTTTTCTTCATAGAAGCGGGCACTCTCCACGCTATCGGCAAGGGAATACTTATTGCCGAGATCCAGCAGAATTCCAACACAACTTACAGAATTTACGACTACGGCAGAGTAGGCGCAGACGGCAAACCCAGACAGCTCCACATTGACAAGGCTGTGGAAGTCACAAATCTCTGCCCTGCAAAGCCTTACCCCGTTACAAAACCTTTCTCCGAGGACGGCGCGGAAAAGCGGCTGCTTTCCAAGTGCGAATATTTCACCGTATATTCGGTGGAAACGGACAAGGAAGCGACATTCAACGCGGACGGAACTTCGTTCCACAACCTGCTTCTGCTTGAAGGAAATGCAGTCCTGAAATGCGGAGAAACTTCACTTGAATTAAAGAAAGGAGACAGCGTTTTTGTTCCCGCAGGCTGCGGAAAATATTCCCTGACGGGAGCTTTTAAGGGAGTTTTTACAAGAATAGATCAATAATTCCCTTTGCGGATACTATGAACTTGAACAATAAATTTGACAAGGATTTTTACAAAACTATATTTGCCGTTGCGCTGCCGATAATGATACAGAACGGCATAACAAACTTCGTTTCGCTGCTTGACAACATCATGGTAGGACGTCTGGGAACGGAGTTCATGTCGGGTACTTCGGTGGTGAATCAGCTTATTTTCGTTTTCAATCTGTGCATTTTCGGAGTGCTTTCTGGTCCCGGGATATTCGGCGCACAGTTTTTCGGAAGCGGCAGCAGCGAGGGCGTAAGGAACGTTTTCCGCTTTAAAATTGTGATAACTACCATTATACTTTTAGCGGGAATGACAGTTCTTTCGCTTTTCGGCGACAGGCTTATTCTGACATATCTTACGGGAAACGGCACAGAGGGAGATCGGGAACTTATCCTTGCTTCGGGGCATGACTACCTCCGCATAATGCTCTGGGGGCTTATCCCCTTTGCAATAACGCAGGCTTACGCTTCAACACTTCGCGAAACAAACTGCACTGTTCTTCCCATGACGGCGGGGATAATTTCCGTGCTGATAAATCTTGTGCTTGACTGGCTGCTTATTTTCGGAAATTTCGGTTTCCCGAAAATGGGAGTAAAGGGCGCGGCTCTTGCAACGGTGACCGCAAGGCTTGCGGAATGTGCCATTGTGATGATATACACTCACGTCAGAAGCGGAAAACATCAGTTCATCAAGGGAGCTTTCCGCAGTATGAAAATTCCCGCAGAACTGGCAAAGAAAATTTTCATAGGCGGGCTTCCCCTTGCTTTCAATGAATCACTCTGGGCGGCGGGAATGGCGTTTCTCACCCAGTGCTATTCGCGGCGGGGTCTGGACGTTGTGGCTGCAAAAAACATAGAGTCAACGCTTTTCAACCTGTTCTCGGTGGTGTTCATTGCCCTTGGAAACGCTGTCGGCATAATCGTGGGGCAGACTCTCGGTTCGGGGGACATGAAAAAAGCAAACTCTACCGCTTCAAAGCTGATAATTTTCAGCGCGTTCACGGGAGTTGTTACAGGCGGGATAATGGTTTCGCTGTCGGGAGTTTTCCCTGATCTTTACGTTACAACGCCCGAAGTGAAACATCTTGCGGCAAGCCTGATAATAATTTCGGGATCGTTCATTCCCGTTCAGTCGGTGCTGAACGCGGTGTATTTTACAATACGTTCGGGTGGAAGAACGTTCATTACATTCCTGTTTGACAGCGTTTACACATGGACGATAACCGTTCCGCTGGCATTGGCACTTGTGAAATTCACTTCACTTGATATCCTGATGATATTCTTTATCTGTCAGGCTATCGACATAATAAAAATTACCGTTGGCATAATACTTGTAAAGAAAGGCATATGGCTGCGGAACATTGTTTCCGCCCAAAATGCGGAAAATTAAATGAAAGGCTGGTAATAACCATGAAGTACTACATCGGTATCGACCTTGGCGGAACAAACATCAAGGCGGGAGTAGTAAACGAAAATTTCGAGATAATCGGAAAGGCTAAGACAAAGACACTTTGTCCCCGTCCCGCAAAGGAAATTGCGGACGACATGGCAAAAGTGGGCATTGAAGCCTGCAAGGACGCGGGAATTTCCGTAAACGATGTTGAATGGATAGGCATAGGCACCCCGGGAATTGCCGACAACATCAACGGAACTATCCCCTATTCCAACAATTTAGGATTCAAGGACGTTCCCATAAGAAAATACATTCAGGAACACATAAACAAGCCCGTTTACGTTGCAAATGACGCCAACGCCGCCGCTTACGGTGAATTTGTTGCAGGCGCGGCAAGAGGTGCGACAGACGCTGTCTGCATTACCCTCGGAACAGGCGTCGGCGCAGGCGTTATCATTGACGGAAAGATCATCACGGGACGGAATCTTGCGGGAACTGAGATCGGTCACATGGTAATTGAAGTTGACGGTCCTCAATGTACCTGCGGAAGAAAGGGCTGTTTTGAAGTTTTCTCCTCCGCAACGGGACTTGTGAACATGACAAAAGAAGCAATTTCCGCTCACCCCGACAGTATTCTCAAAGAATATGCCGAAAAGGACGGTCACACCTCCGCCCGTCACGCTTTTGACGCTATGCGTGCAGGAGACAAGGCAGGCAAGGAAGTTGTGGACAAATACATCAGATACCTTGCGGCGGGAATTACAAATGTTATCAATATTTTCCAGCCCGACATTCTCTGCATAGGCGGCGGAGTCTGCAACGAGGGCGATCCGCTCCTTGTTCCCATGAAAGAACTTGTGGCAAAAGAGATCTATACCAAAATGCTGACAAAGAACACCAAGATCACCGTTGCGGAACTCGGAAACGACGCGGGAATAATCGGCGCGGCGTTCCTCGGAAATGCGCAGTAATGGACGAGCAGGAAAAGATAGAAACGCTCATAGACCTGAAAACCGCCGGTAACATCATAAAGGTCATTATTGCATGGGCTGTATTCTTGTGGGGCATACGAAAGCGCAGGCAGAAAAAGCAGGAAATTTCCGATAATTCCGCCGCTGACGGAATAGAAATGATGAACGTTATCGACCAACAGGTGATAAAGGATCTGAAAGATTCAGGAAAAAAGCCGTTCAAACCTTATTTCACGGCAAGCGATGAGTACGGCGGAAGAAAATATCTTTTCGAGCTTCCGGAAGATTTTGTACAGTGCAGCAGCCGTACCGAATTTGATCCGTCTTTCTGCTATGAGCCGAAGGAAAATTACGGGTTAAGCAAGCTTACAAACGCGCTCCCCGTTATTGCTATAGGATCTCATAATGCGGTTTATGATGCCGTTCGGGAATTCATGGAAAACGGATGTGTTTCACACCGTAAGATAAAAAAGTTCAAAGGTGAGAATTTCCTGTTTTCCGCAAGTTTCAGCAACGGAAAAATTATACATTACGCATATGCCTTTTCCGATGAGCCTTCACGGGTAAACGAAGCACTGTTCCTGCAATATCCCGCCGCAATAAAAGGCACTGCCCTTGAAAAGAAGCTGAAAGCCGCTCTTGACCATGCGGCGGAAACTTACACGGAAACTTATACTGAGCTCCGATTATAAAGTGTACAAAAAATCAAGCAAAACCTTGCGTATATGTGGTTTTGCGCAGATTTTTTGTCTACACTTTAATGAGGAATCAGTATTACGTTTTGAAAGGAAATTCTATGAGCAAATTTGACTTTCTGAATTTTTCGGAACAGCAGGACGCAGAAGCTTTCATGCAAAAGCAGAAAGAACACGCTTCCCTTAAAAGGGAGAGCCTTGACTCCGTTCCCGAAACCGAAATAGTCCATGCGATAACATCATGGATAGAAGGAAAATTCGATGAGGACTGGCGGAATATGTGCGAAGTGATAAACTCGCTTCCCACGCCCTGCCTTAACATCTACTGCGCGGACTATGTTACAAAGGAAGTGCTGAACGGCGGTTTCGCACAGGCGTTTTTCAACACGTCGCGGGATTACATCGGCGCGGCTGCGGAAGGTTTCCGCGCTGTGGGCTTTCCCGAAACAGCCGACATTATCGAAAAGGCTTTGAAGATAAATTTCGACAGCGTGAAAAGCTCTTCGGGTCACGGCATAGAAGATTTCCTTGCACTTTCGGAAAATGACGAGTATTCCGCACTTGACGAGGAATTTTCCGAAGCCTTTGACGAAAATCGTTTCGGCACACTTGCAAAGCAATACATTCTGAAATATAAAAAATATTTCGGCGAAGAATAATTTATGAAAGGACAGATAAAAATGTTCAGTGATTCGATCAAAAAAGGCGCGAACAACGCGCCGCACCGTGCGCTTTACCATGCGCTTGGTCTTACAAATGAGGAAATAAACCGTCCTCTGATAGGAATTGTAAGTTCCTACAACGAAATTGTCCCGGGACATATGAACATCGACAAGATAGTCGATGCGGTAAAATTAGGCGTTGCCATGGCAGGCGGAACTCCTATCGTTTTCCCTGCAATTGCAGTTTGTGACGGCATTGCAATGGGACATCGGGGAATGAAATATTCTCTCGTTACCCGCGACCTTATTGCGGATTCCACCGAAGCTATGGCGCTTGCACACGGTTTCGACGCACTTGTTATGATCCCCAACTGCGACAAGAACGTCCCCGGACTGCTCATGGCGGCGGCAAGACTGAATATCCCCTCAATTTTCGTAAGCGGAGGACCTATGCTTGCAGGACGTGTTGACGGCGCAAAAACAAGTTTCTCCAGCATTTCCGAAGCCGTGGGAAAATTTGCCGCAGGAACCATTGACGAAAACAAGCTTGAAGAATACGAAGTAAAGGGCTGTCCCACCTGTGGCTCATGTTCGGGAATGTACACCGCCAATTCCATGAACTGCCTTACCGAAGTTCTGGGCATGGGTCTTAAAGGAAACGGAACTATCCCCGCTGTTTATTCCCGCAGAATAGAACTTGCAAAGCGCGCAGGTATGCAGATAATGGAACTTGTGAAAAACGACATCAAGCCCCTTGACATAATGACCGAAAAGGCGTTCATGAACGCTCTTACCGTGGACATGGCTCTTGGCTGTTCCACAAACAGTATGCTTCACCTTCCCGCAATCGCCCATGAATGCGGGATCGACATAAACCTTGATGTTGCAAACGAAATAAGCGCAAAGACTCCCAACCTCTGCCATCTTGCTCCCGCAGGCGGCACATATATGGAAGATCTTGACGAAGCGGGCGGCGTTTACGCTGTAATGAACGAGCTTTCCAAGAAAAACCTGCTGAACCTTGACTGCATGACCGTTACGGGAAAGACCGTAGGCGAAAATATTGCAAATTGTGTAAACAAAAATCCCGAAGTTATACGTCCTGTTGAAAACCCATACAGTACAACAGGCGGTATAGCAGTTCTCCGCGGAAATCTTGCTCCCGACAGCTGCGTTGTAAAGCGCAGTGCAGTTTGTGAGGAAATGCTTGTTCACAGCGGTCCTGCAAGAGTTTTCGACTGTGAGGAAGATGCAATGGCTGCCATCACGGGCGGAAAGATCAACGAGGGCGATGTGGTAGTTATCCGCTACGAAGGACCGAAGGGCGGTCCGGGAATGAGAGAAATGCTGAACCCCACTTCCGCCATCATGGGAATGGGACTCGGCAGCAAGGTTGCGCTCATCACCGACGGACGTTTCAGCGGTGCGACCCGCGGCGCGGCGATCGGACATATTTCCCCCGAAGCGGCAGTGGGCGGAGTTATCGGCGTTGTAAATGAAGGCGATATTATCTCCATAAATATCCCCGAAAACACCATTACTCTTGAAGTTCCGCAGGAAGAGATCGACCGCCGTCTTGCGAATTTCACGCCTAAGACCAAAGAGCTCCACGGCTATCTGAAACGTTACGCAAAACTTGTAACTTCGGGCGCGCAGGGAGCTATCCTGAAAGACTAAAGGAGAATTTCCATGAGCAGAAAATTTACGGCAGGAAAGCTTGCGGGAATGATCTTCTGCGGTCTTGCCCTTATCTGCACCGTAGTTCTGATATTCATGAGCGGCTACTACAGCGGGCAGATGAGGACTATCAACAAATTTCTGACTGCTGTTGAGCGGAACGACTTCAATTCTTACAAGACCTGCTTTTCCAAAGCCGATGCGGAAGATCTTACGGAAGCGGACATTGAAGCTGCGCGGCATATTGCGGACGTTCTTGAAGATACGGAAGATTTCCGCGCGGACGCGTCATTCAAGGGACGTGAAGATCTGGGAGACGGAAGATATTCCGTAACTTTTGACGTAGTCGTATACAACGATTCCGAAAAAGAAACTTTAAAAGATGTTTCCCGCGTCCTTGTCCGAGAAGGCGGCAAATGGAAAATAGAGACAAGGCTGTAGCCTTGACCCATTCAGGGTTTGTTTTGTGATTTCTAACTTAATGTATAACGTGCATTAAGAAAAGTTAAATCTAAAAATAAAAATTTCCGTCTATATTATATATAGACGGAAAAATTTTTTAAGATCGTACTTTTCTTCGCCGCACATTATATTTAAGCAAAGTATCACAAAACTTTGCCTGAAAGCCGGCGGGGGCTTCCCCGCTTACTCTAATTCAAAGGCTCCTGTGTAAAGCTGATAGTATTTTCCCTTTTCGGAAATGAGCTTTTCATGGTTGCCCCGCTCGATGATGCGTCCCTGTTCAAGAACCATGATAACGTCCGAGTTCTTGACGGTCGAAAGCCTGTGCGCAATTACAAATACCGTTCTGCCCATCATAAGCGCGTCCATGCCCCGCTGAACTATTGCTTCGGTGTGGGTATCAATGGAAGATGTCGCTTCGTCAAGGATCATTACGGGCGCGTCCGCAACAGCCGCACGGCTTATTGCCAGAAGCTGCCGCTGTCCCTGTGAAAGACTTGCACCGTTTTCGGTGAGTACCGTGTTGTAGCCCTGCGGCAGACGGGTTATGAAATCATGCGCTCCCGAAAGCCGAGCGGCGGCTATGCATTCCTCATCGGGCGCTTCAAGACGTCCGTAACGGATATTGTCCATTACCGTACCGGTGAAAAGATTTGTGTCCTGCAAAACGATTCCAAGAGAACGCCTGAGATCGGCTTTCTTTATCTTGTTGATGTTGATGCCGTCATAGCGGATCTTTCCGTCCGCAATGTCGTAGAAACGATTCAGCAGATTTGTAATTGTGGTTTTTCCCGCGCCTGTCGCGCCGACAAAGGCAACTTTCTGTCCCGGCTCGGCGTAAAGCGTTACATTGTGAAGAACGGTCTTTCCTTCCTCGTAGGCAAAGTCAACATCGTCCATGACAATTTCGCCCGTAAGCTTGGTGTATGTAACAGTTCCGTCCGCCTGATGGGGGTGCTTCCATGCCCACATACCTGTTCTTTCTTCACATTCTGTGATAACGCCGTCAACTTCCTTGGCGTTGACAAGTGTTACATAACCGTCGTCAACTTCAGGCTCGCGGTCGATAAGATCGAAAATTCTTCCCGCGCCCGCAAGTCCCATTACAACGGAGTTGATCTGGTTGGAGACCTGACTTACACTTCCCGAAAACTGCTTTGTCATGTTCAGGAAAGGCACTGCAACGCTTATGCTGAGAGCCATTCCCGAAATGCTGACGTTGGGAACGCCTGCCATGAGCATTATTCCGCCTGCAAGCGCAACAACAACATAAAGAACATTTCCTATGTTGTTGAGTATAGGTCCGAGAATGTTCGCGTATCTGTTCGCCGCGGTGGATTCCTCGAAAAGCTTCTGATTTATCTTGTCAAAATCGGAAATGCATTCATTTTCGTGGCAGAAAACTTTTACCACTTTCTGACCGTTCATGATCTCTTCGATGTAACCTTCTTCTTTACCAAGCGCAGCCTGCTGCCTTACAAAATATTTTGCAGAACCGCCGCCGACTTTCTTTGTAACAAGAAGCATTGCCGCAACGCCGATAAGCACTACAAGCGCAAGCCATACGCAGAAGTAAAGCATTATGAAATATACCGTTACTACCGTTACAGTCGAAATGAGAAGCTGGGGCATACTCTGGGAGATCATCTGGCGGAGCGTGTCTATATCGTTGGTGTAGTGACTCATGATGTCGCCGTGATTATTGGTATCGAAGAACTTTACGGGAAGATCCTGCATTCTGTTGAACATCTTCTCGCGGAGCTTTTTCAGCGAACCCTGCGTCATTATTGCCATTGTCTGATTGAAAACAAATCCCGAGATCAGCGAAACTACATAAAATGCCGCAAGTATCAGCACATTTCTTATTATCTCGCCGCCCACAACGCTCCAGTCGCCGTCCTGCCAGCTCGTTTCAACCGCGGAGATGACTTTCTGCATGAAAATCGAGGGGATAGAACTTACTATAGCGTTGAAAAGTATGCAGGCGATGGTGAACGGCATCATTACGGGGTAAAATTCAAACAGGGTCCTGATAATGCGTTTTATAATGCCTTTCTTGACCTGAGGTCTTTTTTCGTTCTCATTCATCATCATCACCCGCCTTATTCTGCAAAGTGTAAAGATCCCTGTAGATCTCGTTGTTTTTGATAAGCTCGTCATGACTTCCCATTGCGCTTATCTGTCCGCCTGCCATAACGATTATAACGTCCGCTTCCTGAACGGAAGAAATTCTCTGCGCAATGATAATTTTAGTTGTGGACGGGATATATTCCGCCATTGCCTTTCTGATAAGGGCGTCAGTTCTCGTATCAACTGCGCTGGTGGAATCGTCCATAATGAGAATTTTCGGCTTTTTAAGCAAAGCCCTTGCAATGCAGAGACGCTGTTTCTGTCCGCCTGAAACATTCGCGCCGCACTGTTCGATATAGGTATCGTACTTTTCGGGGAAACGCTCGATAAACTCGTCCGCCTGTGAAAGCTTGCAGGCTTCGATCATTTCCTCGTCTGTGGCTTCTTTGTTTCCCCAGCGGAGATTCTCCTTGATCGTTCCCGAAAAAAGCACATTCTTCTGGAGAACGACTGCTACCTGATTTCGTAAAGTGTCAAGATCGTACTCGCGGACGTCCACTCCGCCGACTTTCAAAGAACCTTCCGTAACGTCGTAAAGTCTGGAAATAAGCTGCACAAGCGTGGATTTTGCCGAACCCGTTCCGCCGATGATGCCGACAGTCTGTCCCGACTTGATATGAAGGTTTATGTCGGAAAGCGCGTTCCGCTCGGCTTCCTTTGAATATTTGAAGCTTACGCCGTCAAAATCTATTGAGCCGTCCTTGACTTCAAAAACGGGGTTTGCGGGGTTTTGCAGGGAACTTTCCTCGTCAAGTATCTCCGCGATACGGTGTCCCGATTCCGTTGCAAGGGTTATCATTACGAAAACCATTGAGATCATCATAAGGCTGCTGAGTATCATGAAACTGTATGTAAGCAGTGCGCTGAATTGTCCCACATCAAGGTCAATGCCGCGGGTCGTGATGATCGTATACGAACCGTATGAAAGCACGAAAACCATTACCACATACAGACAGAACTGCATGATCGGGTTGTTCAGAGCAAGAATTCTCTCTGCTTTGGTGAAATCCCGACAGACGTCCTCGGCAGCCCTGCCGAACTTCTGCTTCTCGTACTCCTCGCGGACATAGGATTTTACCACCCTCATGCCCTTGATATTTTCCTGAATGGATTCGTTCAGATTGTCGTACTTGCGGAAAACAGCCCTGAACAGCGGCATTGTCTTGTATGTTACAAGCGCAAGAGCAACGCCGAGCACCGGCACCACAAACAGAAAGATAACAGCCATTCTTCCGCCCATTACAAACGCCATTACAAATGCAAATATCAGCATCAACGGGCAGCGTATGGCAATTCGTATTATCATCATATACGCCATTTGTACGTTGGTAACGTCGGTGGTAAGACGTGTTACAAGCGACGATGTGGAAAACTTGTCTATGTTTTCAAAAGAAAATTTCTGTACATTTTCAAACATATCCCGCCGCATATTCTTTGCAAGTCCGCAGGACGCCTTTGCGCAGGTGATCCCCGCCAACGCTCCGAAAGTCAGCGAAAGGCACGCCATCAGCACCAGCACAAGACCGTATTTTATAATTACCGAAATTTCACAGCCCGACTTGATGTTGTTTACCAAGTCAGCTATTATAAACGGTATGATACATTCCATTACAACTTCCAGCGAGACCAGTATGGGCGTTGCAATGGACACGTTTTTGTACTCGCGTATACAGCGAGCTAATTTTTTAATCATGCAGTATCCGCTCTCCCTTATATTGAATTTCAAGGGGAACGCCGCTAAACGTTCCCCTTATAATCATTCTTCGTTTGCTGCCCCGATCATGGCATCGGGAATTTCCTTGAATTTCCATGCATATGAATTTCTGTCGATGAGTCCAAGAGTTTCCCCTTCGCCCGTGAACGCACCGTTGTCGAACCAAAGGCAGGGAACTCCGATTTTCTTTGCTTCGCTTACATAGAATTTTACCCAGTTGGTTCTTATTTCCAGATTGGCTTTGTTTATGGCGCCGAATTCTCCCAGAATAACGGGAATGCCTTTATCGACAAAATTTGTCTTGATAGTCTGCATTACCCATTTTACATCATTTCCGCCCGAGCCGTTCTCGTCAAATTCCCTGTCTTTAAGTTCAAGACCGAGGGCGAAATTATAAGGCGTGTACGAATGGAGGGAAACTATGATCTTGTCGTCTCCCTCGGGGAATACGAAATCTCCCACCGAACCGTCGGTAATGCTTGCGGCGTAAGTCGGGATCATAAGGTGACGCTTGGGGTTGTTGCCGCCGAGACCGCGGATCGTTTCTATAAATGCGGCGTTAAGCTGATTTACTACTTCATGACCTTCCTTGTCGCCGCCGTTCCATTCAAGAGCGGTATTGCGCTTTCTCGGTTCGTTCATACCCTCGAAAATAAGCTTGTCGTCATAATCCTGAAAACGTTCGCCGATCTGCGTCCAGACTTTTTTCAGCTTTTCGCAGGCAGCGTCCGCATTGTCATAGTAGGGATCATGCCAGTTTTCATGGTGAACGTTAAGTATAACAAAAAGATCCTGTCCGTAAGCGTAGTCAACGACTTCCTGAACTCTGTCCATCCAGCTCTCTGCGATGTTGCCCTGAGAGTCCATATGCGGATACCATGTAACGGGGATCCTGACGATATTGAAGCCTTCTTCCTTAATGGCAGTGAAAAGCTCGTAAGTAGCCTTGGGGTTTCCCCAGCTTGTTTCCGTATCAAGACCGATCACGCCCGAAACGCCGTGAGCATCGAGAGTATTGCCGAGACTCCAGCCCGCTTTTATCTCCTTGACAAGTTCTATGGAAGGAATATCCCGCATTTCGTCATGAGTAACGGGAGGGTAGGTAACGGCGGCAGTTTCGGAAACTTCGGCGGAAGTTACAGTCTCTGCGTTTTCCGAATTCCCGCAGCAGCTCAAAGAAACGGCAACAGCGGCGGTCATAAGGCACGCACCAACCTTTCTTATAAGTCTGTTCAGCATTAAAAACACCTCTTTAAGCACAATAATCATATAAATTATACCATTAACAAATAGAAATTTATAGCCTTTTAAATGAAAAACCTGTTAATAACAAAAAAGATCCCCCGATCGCTCGGAGGATCCTTTCAATTATTCTGTTATCAGAAAACTCTCTTCTTAAGAATTACAGCCGATACTGCAAGAGCTGCAAATGTTACAACTACTGCAACGGGAGCGGAAGAAGTTTCGCTTTCTGCTTCGTAAACGCCTGCGCCGGAGGAAACGTCCTCGCCGTAAGCTTCGTCGTCAAATACGATAACGTAATCGGAAGCGTGCTTCATTGTGAAGTCTGCAATGCCGCCTTCAACCTTGGAGCTGCCGATGAATTCGAGCTTGCCGCCGTTGAGCCAGTAGAGATTTGCATACTTGCCGTTGTACTTAGCGTCAACAGGAATGTTTACTACTGCGGAGAATCCGAAGTCACCGCTGTACGCAAGTGAGAACTGGAATGTATCGTTATCCTTTGCAACTTCTTTGATCTGATCTGCTGTTGCTGCTGTGGTGTTGAGAGTGATACCAAGATCCATGCCCTCAGCCTTTGCAGCGTCAGCTGCTGCGATCTCCCATGAAGCACCGTTTGCGAGTTTAAACTCTGCGTCCTTGCCCGAAACGGAATCAATAACGTCCTTGGAAACTACAGTTGAATCACCGAGTGTAACGGAAGTGCTTCCGCTTGCTGCTGCTGTTTCGCCTGTGCCTGCGCTTGCTGCAGGTGCGGATTTCTGATTAATAACAACAGGAGGCATACCAACGCCCTGATGCTTGTTGCTGCTTACTGTAGGAGCAGAAGCTGTTGTATTATCTTCTTCCGGTTCCTTATCAGTAGTAGGATTGGAAGAAGCTGCTTTTGTAACAAATTTAACTTCCATTGTAACACTAAGAGTTTTGCCGGCTGCTTCAGCAACAGCAACGCCCAGAAGATCATTAATGGACGGTAAAATCTTTGTAGTGTCAAGGGTATACTCTTTAGCTTCACCTAATTTAGCAGTTGTCTCTGTATTATCTAATTTAACAGAAGTAAGCTTAACGGACAAAGTCTTTCCGACAACGCCTTCATCGCCGTACAACTGATATCCTACGGTCACTAACTCGTCCCCTTCTTCAGCAGTAGGGATCTTGTAAGTTTCTGTAAACTCTACTGCTTCAGATCCTACTTCTTTTGTAACACCATTAGTGTTTCCCCACCAAGTATTTACCTTGCCCTGAGAAAACAACTGCATTGTAAGATCTGCTTCAAAAGCAGTATCGGCAGGTTCTTGTGCAGCACTTGCGGTATAAGTAGCTTTAGCTGTTACTGTCACTTTGTCGCCTTCTTTTACATCACCAAGTGCTTTAAGTTTATCCTTAGTGACAGTTACTATGTATCCGCCTACGCTTGCTCCTTTTGCTCCATCCCACGCCCAATCATTATATTCTACTGTAGCATCAGCTTTAGTTATCTTTTCCGTGCCATTGACCGCAATTGATCCAAATTCAACATCACTTACGTCTTTTTCAGCACATAATACAACAAGTGTAAGGTCTCCGCTATCATACTGATCTAAACCTTCTGTAAATGTATCACTATTTGTCGCTGTTGTCTCAAATACAAGTGTATTTTCCCCGGAAGTTAAATTCTTTACTGAATAAGCTGCCGGAGCTTCTTCGCCCGGAGTAAATTTAACAGCATAACTTTTTGAATGTAAAGTAAGCTGAGCATACGGAGTTGTAACTCCTTCGCCTTTTTCTGCACTCGCTGTCAGACTTGAAAACGCCATGGCAGACACTGCCAAAGCCGCTGCGGTTATGCCCGCAAGCAGTTTCCTCAATTTCATATTAAATTCCCTCTTCTCTAAAAATTTGCCAATAAATACAAGCAGAAAATAATAAAGCTGCCTATATCTATAGACAACTTTATTTTAACATACATCAACCACAAAATCAATGATTATTCTCGCCGAATAACAGAGAGATTTTTTATAAAATTTATACAAAAATTCACAAAATTTCAATAGTATTCGTACAGCAAAAATTGCTATTATTCGGAAAACTGATCCTCAATTTCGGAAAGATCCACGGTCAGCGGCTCTTCCGCGTTCCTGTAAATGTGGGAAGCGATGGCTTCCTTGAATGTGTATATCTCAACGCCTGCGTTCTCCTCAAATGGATAGACTACTACACGCTTGTTTGCGGTATCTACTATCCAGTATTCCCGCACGCCGCTTTCTTTGTAAATTTCCATTTTGCTTGAAAAGTCCTTTGCCGCCGTAGAGGGAGAAGTAACCTCAATTACCCAGTCGGGCGCACCTTCGCAGTACTGACCTTTGATCTTATCCCTGTCGCATACCACAAAAATGTCGGGCTGGACCATCTCGTCACCTCTGATCTTTACATCGGTAGGCGCGGAAAAGACTTTGCATTTTCCCTTATTTTTCCTGATGTAGTTTTTTATTGTCACATAAATTTCCCCGGAGATCTCCTGATGATGGGTATTAGGCGCGGCGGACATATCAATAGTTCCGCCCTGAGTGGGAACGATCTCACCGTGAATGAGTTCGCAGCATACGGGAAGATCTTCCATTGCAAGGAATTCCTCCGCGGTATAACGTTTTATTTCGGGTGCAGCCATAGTTATAACCTCCTTTGCAGAACTTTCTGTTTATATTATATCTTAACTTTCCGGGTTTGTCAATATTCAGGGACTTGACAATAATGTATATCATGGTATATACTATAATCGGGAGGCGATATTATGGATACTGCAAAAATTTTTGAAAACGGCAGAAGTCAGGCAGTACGGCTGCCAAAGCAATTCAGATTTGACGGTGACGAAGTTTTTATCAAAAAATTAGGGAAAAGCGTTATGCTGATACCCAAGGAAGAGGACGCCCTATGGGAAACGTTCATGGACGGTCTGAAATGCTTTTCCGATGATTTCATGAAAGACGGAAGAATGGCGGAGATACCGCAAAAAAGAGAATATATATAAAATTCGTCTGTGATAAGGTACAGGCGAATTTTTTATTGAAAAGCAAATTCAAAATATGCAAAATCCCGCCCATATGGGCGGGATTTTGTTGCAGAAAAAGCCTTTATTCATGCACGTTATACATAAGTTGAAAATCACAAAACTTTGCCTGAAAGCGTGCAGGCTCAGCCTGCTCTCAACTCTGCGGAAAGGCTTAGCGGTTTTCTGCAATATAGTTTGAAACGCGGTTCTGGATAATACCCGCAACGTCCTTGGCAGACTTCTGTCCCTCAAAGAACGCTCCCGCTTCTTCGTTGATGATCTCCATTGCCTGCTGATCGTAACGTCCCGAAACATTTACCGACTTGATGAAATCGATCATTCTCTGATTTTCTTCATCGGTGTTCACGGGGATCGTTATCTGCTGATCGCCGATCCAGTAGGTGTTGTCATATTCCTCTTTATTGCCGTTTTCATCTGTCCAGTAAGGCTTTTGCTTTGCCGCTTCCGCCTGCTTTTCAAGCGAGGAGATCTTTACGGGGAACTCGTAAGAGTTAGGCGTTGCATACTGATCCTGATATTCATCGGAATAGAAGTATTTTACAAAATCCCATGCGCCGTCAGCATTCTTAGCCTTGGAAGTTATCGCCAACGATGTGTAAGAATTGATGACCGAGCCGTTGCCCTCGTTTGTAGGATAGCCCTTTACGGTTATAGGTTCGCCGAACGCACCCAGTTCGTTTTCCTTAAAGAACCGGAAATTATTTACATATGCCTGACTGAGCAGTGCTCTGTCCTCTCTGTAACGGCTTTCATACTCCTGCCAATAGCTGTCGTCCATGCCCGAATCGTCATATTCCTTGGGGAACTTGTTGCAGAATTCAAGCAGGTTGATAAACTCGTCGGTGTTGAACTTGCACTCGCCTGTTTCCTTGTTGATAAAGCTTGAACTGTTGTAGTAAAGCATACTGCTGAGCATTGAGGACTTTGTTCCCCATCTGTCGCCGAATATCTGATCCGCGGACTCGGTATTCTCATCGCAGAATTTTATGAATTCGTCCATAGTCCAGCCTTCTTCCGAGCCGACTCTGGAAGTTTTTCCGATAAGTGTGTTTATGTTAAATGAGGGGACAACTTCGTAGAGTTTGCCGTTGTTTTCGTATGCTTGGAAAACATTCTGCAAATAGTCTTCGCGGTTGAAAGTTTCGTCCTTGTCCATGAAATCGTACAGATTTGCAAGAAGTCCCTTTGAAATATAGCTGTCAACAGGGATCTGGGTGTCGATAACAAGAATGTCGGGGAGATTTCCCGCGATCATGTCGTTATTGAGTTTTGTAACGGCATCGTCATAGCTGTTTACGGCGAAATCCTGATAGGAAGTGAGTTCTATCTCATATTCCGTGCTGTTCTTGTTGTATTCAAGTATCTGACGTTTGATACCTATATCAAGATAAATTGCGTAAAGCTTGATAAGCTTCTTGTCGGGGAGAGTCGCGGGGTCGATCTCGGTAAGAATGTTTATCACCTGATCGTCAGCGCTCCAACTGTAACCGCCGCCGCCGTTATAGTCATAGTCGTAGGTAATGCAGAAAATTCTTCCATCGGGGAGAACGCTTATGCCTGTTGATGTGTCCATAGCCGTGGTGTCAATTCCCGATTTCAGCCAGTCAACAATAGTCTCGGCGGTGTTTGTCTCAATGTCGTACCCCGAAAGTCCCGAGTCCCTTGTAATGAGCAGATCATATTTATCGGTGCCGTTCATAAGAGATCCGCTTATATTGCAGGGATATTCCGTGCCGAGCTTTTTGCCCGCAGCGTCAATTTCAATAAGCTTTGACTCGGAAGTGTAAACATCGCCTTCCATCTTGCTTGTGGTGACCATGGTTAAGATCCTGCCGTCACCTGTTTTGTAAACGCCGCTCATCCATGTATTCTCGTCAAAGGAATCGTTCTTGATCTCGCCGAGCAATTCGCCCTTTTCATTTGTAAGGTAGATCGTTCCGTCACCGTTGCCGGGGAGAAGTATAGTTCCGTCCGCAGCTTCGACCATGCTGTTGAAATACACATAGCCGCCGCCCTCGGAAGCAGCATCGTAAACGGCTTTCATATCCGACTCAGAAATTTTGCTGCCGTCCTCGCCGCTGTATTTTACAAGATAGTAATGCTCTTCGGATTCGCCTGTTGTTTCGTCCCAGCTGTATGTGTTTTCGATGGAAAGCAGATCGCCGCTGTTTAAAACCATCACGTTTGCAATATTGCGGTTTTCGTTTGTATTCGGATCGTCGGAGGAAAGGACTGTTTCCTTGATAAGAGTGCCGTCCATGCCGACTACCTGCATTTTGAGTTCACTGTGCCATTCAGTAACATCTGCTGCCTGTTCCGGCTCGTCGGAAGCTTCGTCCGCGGTAATGTCCTCCTCTGCCGCGTCAGTATCTTCCTGAACAGAAATTGCCGTTTCCACGGACATGGCAAGAGGAACTGTGTCAGCTTCGATATTTGTGGTGCTGCCGTCGGCGGTTTCTTCCCAGCTGTTCTCGCCGAGGATAAACAGTTTGTCGTTGCTGTAAAGGACTTTCTGTCTGTAACTCATGCCGTCGGGCAGTTCGACTATCTGGGACGAAAAGACGTGTTCTTTTGAAGCGATAACGTCCCCGCCCTTTCCGCCGCAGGAGCAAAGTCCCACAGCGATCGCCGCAGCCATGACCGCAGCTGTTATTTTTGACTTGTTCATTAAAATAACCTTCCCTTCTTTTGTATTATATAGTATAAACTATTATTTAAAGCTTGTCAAGTTTTTAATGGTTGAGAATTGAAAGTTTAGAGCAGAGAGTGGAGAGTTAAGAGTTGAGAGTTGAGAGCAGGCTGAGCCTGCTAATTACGCATTACGCATTACGAATTACGCATTCGCCTTATCAGCCTGCTTCTGCCATATAATTTGAAGCGCGATTTTGAATAATGTCCGCAACTTCCTCAGCGGGCTTTTGCCCGGAAAAGTACGCTCCCGCTTCTTCCCTTGCTATGTCGTAAATGTAACTGTTATAAGCGCGGACTTCCGTCAAAGAGTTTATAAGATCCATCATTCGCGCGTTGTCCTCATCGGTGTTTGGGTCGGCGGCGGAGAATAGATCTTCCCTGCCCGAATTTGTCTTTGCGTTCGCCGCGGCGCGTTCCAGAGCGGAAATTTTCACGGGGAGATCATAACTCCGCGCCCCGACGTACTCGGATTGGTATTCGTCAGACCAGAAATATTTTACAAATTCCCATGCGCCTTCGGGATCTGCCGCCTTGGAAGTTATCGCAAGGGAAAAGTTCTCCGAGATAAACGAACCGTTCCCGCCGCAGGGGTAACCTTTGAAAGTCACTCTTTCGCCGAAATTTACCTGTTCAAGAGTCCTGATGTCGCGGAAATTCCCGACAGTTGCCGTCATAAGCAAAGTTCTGTCCTCGCGGTAAGCGTCCTGCTCGGCGGAAAAGTCGATCTTGTCCTTGCTTACGGTCTTTTCGGGAAATCTATTGCAGAATTCCAGAAGTTTTATAAAATCATCGCCGTCAAAATAACATTCCCCCGCTTTTTCATTCATGTAGCTGCCGAAGTTAAAGGACATGAACGTCAGAAGCATATTCATTTTTGAGCAGGAAGTTGGTTCAAAAAGTCCCTGCCACGAACCGTCCGAAGCGTTTCTGTCCGCAAAATCAATAAACTCGTCCATTGTCCAGCCTTGGGAATCCCCGACTTTTGAAGCTTTCCCCACAAGCGTGTTTATGCTGAATCCCGGAACGGCTTCATAAAGTTTCCCGTCAGTCTCGTAAGCGGTGAAGATGTTCTGCAAATAGTCCTCTCTGCGGAAGTCGGGGTCATTTTCCATAAAGTCGTAAAGATCCGCAAGCAGACCCTTTGAAATGTAACTTTCCACGGGCATTGCGCCGCTTAAGGCGATAATGTCGGGAATGTTCCCCGAAGTCATTTCACTGTTCATTCGTGAAAGCTTGTCCGCATAATCGCCGCCAACGTCGTAAAAATCCGTCAGTTCTATATAATAATCGCCGCTGTTTTTGTTGAAATCGGTTATCGCCCGTTTCACATCACTGTTCAAAGCAAGCGCGTAAATTTTCACAACATTCCTATCGGGAATTTCATCAGGAGAAATTACTGATAGTATACAAATTGAAAGACTTAACTCCGAGTAGAAACCGCCGTCAAGCAGGTTTTTCACCGTGAGAACTATCCTGCCATCGGGAAGAATTGCTATTCCCTTTTCCGCAGAAACCGATTCCGCATCAATCCCCGAAGCGGAAAGGTCAATGAAAGTTGAAGTTTCCCCCGTTTCCAAATCGTAAGCGAAAATTTTCGTGCTTCCGAGGACGAACATATCGTATTCCCCGAAGCCGCTTAATAATTTTCCCGGAACGTCAATTGAAAATTCTTCTGACAACATTCCCGCAGGATCCACTTCCGCAAGGGATCTGTTCCCGCTCGGGTCGGAATATTCCGCAAAGATCCTGCCGTCTCCCGTTTTTATTACACATTCAAAATACCTGTCCGCACCACCTGAAATTTTTCCCGAAAGTTTATCATTTGCAAAATATAACCCTCCGTATTGTGTCAGGAACAACGTTCCCTCATCGGAAACAGCCGCGGAAGTTATGTATAAATTCCGCTCCCCCGTGTCGTTCACGATATTTTCAAGGCTTGTCTCGGAAAGTTTATTGCCGTCACTGTCATATTTCACCATAAGCGGAAACTCCTCAGAGTTTTCCACCGTAAGGAAACCGTCCCCGCAAGCCGCCGCAAATTCAAGAAAACGCTGCCCCTCCGCAAGGGGAATATCAATAGTGCTTTCAATTTTGCCCTCGGGGGAATATGTAAGAATTTTCCCGTCCACCGCGGCGCAGATCTTTTCGCCGTCACAGAAAACGCCGCTGACGGACTGCGTTCCACCCGAAATATTTATGCTTTCCGCGGAGAAAATATGCTCCTTTGAAGCGATCTCTCCGCTTTTGGTCTTTTCGTCTTTGCTTTTTGAAATGCCTTTTTCCTCGCTGACTGCGCTGCCGTTTTCGGGAAAACTTCCGCTTTCCGTTTTCCGACAGGAGCAAAGTCCCGCCGCCATTACTATTGCAAGAATTACCGCCGCTGCTATTTTCATAGAAAAACCTCCGTTATTTTCGCTGCGGACAAAAGCGTCCAATTTATAAGACGAAAAATCACGGCAATTCTTACAGAAAATTTCATACAGCCGCTTTCTTCCGCTCGCGGCTCCTGCTGCGGATATTTTCTGCGCTTTCGGAAATTTTCCCCCGAAGCTTTTCAAATATCTTACTGCGGCTCTTTATAAGCAGCCTGAACAGGTAAAAAACGGTAAGTACGGGTATTACAAGCCCGATGATCTGCATTACAAGCAGTGAAACAGATCTGTCCTCGGTCATACGTGCGGCGTTTTCCCAGTAAGGGTAGACTACCGGTCTGTCCACAACAGAGCGGATACCGTTGTCCGCAAGAAGCTTGAAGCGATTTTTTAAGCCGTACCTTGCGGAATTTTCCACCGTTATGCGGTTTTCCTCGCCCACGCCTACCGACTCGGAAATTATCTGCAAGCCCAGTCCCGTTACAGGGTCGGGCAGACAGGCTTCATAGCAGGAAAATTCCGCTCCTATGTCCGAAATAAGCGAGTAACCCTGATAGGGCATGAACAGTCTCGGCTTTTCGCCGTAAACTTTTTCAATGTCCTTGTTTTCGCTGCGCTTGTAAACGCCAGCAACGTAGAAATATTTCCCGTTTATTGTAACGGGCATTCCCACCACGTCCGATGCGCCGAAAAGCTGCCACGAAAGAACATCGTCAATGACGATCCTGTCATACATGGTATCATCTTCGGAATAGTAGTACCCGCTTATCATGTCCTGCGGGTGGAACAGAAAAAAATCTCCGCCTGTGATAATTGCGGCAGCTTCCGCGCTTGCCCTGTCGGAACTTACCGACATAGACGTCTGATAGGAAGAAAATGCGTCCGCCCAGACTCTTGCGCCTTCCTTTTCGGAAGAAATGGAGTTCTCCGTAAGCTTTTTCTCAACATTAACGCGGGTCATGAAAATGCCGTCTATCACCATTTCATTATCATAGTCGGTGAAAACGCTTACCTGCGAATACCGCACGCCGTTTCCCCAACGATCCGTCACCTGCTGATCCGTCAGCGAACCTGCAAGAACGGCAGATATTACAGTAGTGCATATCAGAAACGCTATTGAAGCGGCGTTCAGTATAAGCAAAACTATGTGCTTAGCTTTCATATCATGTTCCCCTTATTCTACAAGACGGACCTGCATACCCGGTTCGATAGGCTTTGTGGATGTGGAAATTATGAACTCGCCGCCCAAGAAACTGCCCGAAACTGCCGATTGCGTATCGTCAGAAGCAAGAACATCAACGTCTACACGTTCTGCAATATATCTGTTTCCCAAAGGACTGCTCTTTGCGGTCACCACAAGCACGAACTTTCCGTTTGAATCCTCTCTAACCGAACTGTTGGGAACTATGTAGTCATAACGCTGTCCCTTTGAACCCATGGAAAGCTGCAAAGTCTGCCCCGGAGTAACATCGCCGGTAACGGAGAATTTAAGTATCTTTGTCTGTGCGGGATTTGTCTTGTCGGGATTGATGGATTCGAGAACAGCCTTTGCATCGCCGTACCAGAAATACTGTATTTCCGCTTCATCGCCTACCTTGACTTTCCGCGACTGCTCAATGGTAACGGGCATTTCAAGAGTGTAACCCTTTTCTGTCATTTCAATAGTCGCAATTGTTGAACCCATTTCCGCGTCCTCGCCTGCAACAACGGACAGTGCGGTTATCACTCCGCCAACCTTTGCTTTTATCTCCGCGCCTACCGATTTGGACTTGTACTTTTCAACTTCCGCTTCCGCATCTTCAACCGCTGCCGCAAGATCGCTGATATTCAGTTCGTCCTTGCTTGCGGAGATGGCATCATCGCTCTTCTGCTTGGAAAGCGCAATTCTTGCTTTTTTAAGATTGTTTTCCGCTTCTTTTATCTTGTCCTGCTGTTCTTCTTCCGAAACGGAAGCTTTCTCCTTGGCTTCTGCTTCTTCCGCCTGAGCTTCTTCAAGACGTGCTTTTGCATCGTCAAGCTTGTCGCTCAGATCGCCCGAACCCGACTTTGCTCCCTGTTTCAGAGAAGCAATTGCATCGTCAAGTGCTTTCTTTGCGTTGTCGTATGTATTGGTAAATCTTTCAAGCTGCTGTTTTTCGGCGGTAAGCTTCTGCTGTGTCTGACTGTATGTACTTGATTTGGAAAGCAGCGCGCTGTAATCTTCCTGCAAATATCTCAGTTCACGGTTTGCTGTTTCAAGAGAACTTTCCAAAGTGCTGAGCTGCTCCTCATATGCGCTGTAGGAAAGCTTTCCCGAGCTTGCCGATTCATCGGAACCTTCTTCCTCTTCGGTATTTTTACCACCTGCTTCGGAGTCTTCAACATATCCGTTTTCTTTAAGCCGTGATATTTTATCCTCAATACCGCTGATCTCGCTTTGCTTATCTTCGATCTCGCGGTGCTTTGAAGTTATTGCCGACTGATCTCCGCCTGCGGCTATCTCTTCTTCATATTCCTTGATGGTCTCTTCGCTTCTTGTTTTATCCTTTTCGGCGTTTTCAAGTTTTGTCTGTGCGCTCTTTATCTTTTTATAATTTTCTGCTCCCAGAGAGGTGTAATCCTCGGCGGCAATTGCGGCAAGAATGTCATCATACTCTTTACTTTCCCGTTCAAGATCTTTTACTTCCTTTTCGATCTTTTCGGTCTTTGCCTTTGCCTTTTCATAAGCTTCCTGATACTCGGAAATATTTTTAAGATCGTTTTTAAGATCTTCTATATTTTCTTCCTGTATCTGAATATCCAGTTCCTCTGCGCTGTAGTCAAATCCCGCTGTCAGCAGGGCTTCGTTGTAAGCTTTCTGTGCGCTTCGGAGATTTTTTTCGGCAGTGTCAAGCTCCGCACTGTCGCTGTCCTCAAGTCTGAAAAGCACATCATCTTTTTTGACTTCGTCACCGACTTTCACTTCCACTGCGGAAATCGTGCGGGTCTCGTCCATCTTCACTTCATAGGTCTGATTTGCTTCGATAGTGCCGCTTCCGCGTATCTGCTCGGAAAGATTTCCGCTTGAAACATACTGGGCGGAAACTTCGGGCAGTGAGTAATTCATTATAGTATTTGAGAAAAACGTCAGCAGCAGCATTATTATCAGGAAGATTATCGCCGCGTTTTTCACCCATTCTCTTTTCTTGTTCATATCTGTTCGCTCCTTAAATTAATTAGCCCTTGATGCCGCCCGAGTAAGCAATTCCCTCTACAAGATAATCCTCACCGTAAAGGAACATCAGCAGCGTTGGTATCATGTAAATTGTCGCAACTGCAAAAGCAAGTCCTATTTCTCCGCTGTTTATCTGAGAAAGGAACACCGACAGCGGGTATAAATTGGTGTCCGAAAGAAGAACCAGCGGCTGTTCCACCATGTTCCAGTAGTCTATGAAAACCAGTATCGCCACCGAGAAAAGCGCACTTTTGCAAAGCGGCATACATATATGTGCAAATATCTGAAGTTCCCCCGCGCCGTCAAGCTGCGCCGCTTCTATCAGCGAAACGGGAATTCTCCGCATTATCTTTGAAAGAATGAACACCGCAAAGGGCGTGAAAATTCCCGGAAGTATTATTGCCGCCCGTGTGTCGAGGATCCCTAACCAATCGGAAATGAGATAGTTCGGCACAAGCGTTACCTGATAAGGCATGAGCATTACCACTATGTAAACGAAGAATATTACTTCTTTTAGTCGCCCTTTCAGCCTTGCGAAGGAATACGCCGCCAGCGAAGCCGTCACAAGCTGGAATATCACTATCGGAACTACCAGTATCACCGAATTCCAGAATTTCAGCAGATAGTCGGGGCTTTTGAAAAGCACCGTATAATACTGACTGAAACTTACCATATCGGGAATGAATTTCAGGTTTATCTTTTCTGCGATATATTCCTTGCCGCCGTCCTCGCTTTCGGCAAAGATAAGACCGTAATTTGCATTTATCTCCGATGCACTCATGAAAGAATTTGCAATAGTCAGCACCGTGGGCAGAAGGAATATTACCGCCGATGCCGCCGCAAACAGCGTAAGTATCGCCATTATCAGCTTTTGCTTTTTCTTTGAAAGCCGCACTTTCAGCGGAACTTTCGGCTTTGATCTCGGGAGTGCGGTCTCCGTTTCAGAGATAATGTTTACCGATTCGCTCAATCCTCCACGTCCTCTCCGAATTTATTTTCGGCAATAAACAGCGCGCCTATGATGATCACCATAACTATTGCCATCAGTATAGCCGCCGAAGAAAGCTTCTGATAGTCGATGTTGCGGAAGGTGTTGTTCATGAAATGCTGTAACATATACAGGCTGTCAAAGGGATAGTCCCCCGTCAGCAGATAAATTTCACGGAAAACCTTAAAGGAATTTATCAGCGAAAGTATTGCCACAAAAAGTATCGTCGGCGAAAGATACCGCAGCTTTATGCGGAAGAATTTGTAGAAACCTCCTGCGCCTTCCAGCGTTGCAACTTCGATAATATCCTTCGGGATATTGTTTAACGCCGACAGGAAAAGTATCATATTATATCCTAAGTTTTTCCACAGGAACAGCACGACTATCACTATCTGTCCTTTTGTGGATTTGAGCCAGTCGATCCTCTCAATCCCGAAATTTGACAGGAAATCATTTAACGCGCCGTTGTAGTGGAAAATTACCTGCCAGATAAGGACTATCGACGCCACAGGCACCATCATGGGGCAGAGGAAACTCGTCCTGAACTGACTTACAAACGGGATCTTGCTGTCCAGAAGCATTGCAAGAAGCATTGAAAGCACCACCGCCAGCGGCACGGATATTGCCGAAAACGTCAGGGTATTCAGCGCCGCGCGCCTGAAAGCGGTATTTTTCATAACGCTTATGTAATTATCCAGAAAAACGAATTCCTTATTGATAGGATTATCCACCATAGAGTAGAAAATTATTACAAAAAACGGCACAATAAAGAACACCAGCACTCCCGCAAGGCTCGGTATCAGGCACAGATACGGGAAAGCGGCATCGCTTTTCAGAAATTTTTTAAAGGAAGTTTTCTTATTTTTTGCCTTTGCTTCCTTTACTTTGGGAGCTTTCGGCTTATTCTGCTTTATTTTCATAACTATCCCTCTGATATGCAAATATTGCCATAATTAAGTTTTAAAGAACTTTACTTTACTATTATAGCACATAATAAAAATTTTTCTATAGAAAACCGAAAACTGTAACCAAATTTTAATCATTTCGGCAGTTTTGTAACTTTTGTAACCGTTTTGACATAATTTCGGGGGCTTTTTCCCGGATCGGTGAAAATAATTGCAGCAACTTTCCGCAGCAGGAAAAATTTGCCCTGCATAAATTATTCCAAACCGGGAAAAACAATATAAAAAAGGAAGATCTTATATGCCGATAATGGAACTGAAAAACATCTGCAAGATATACGGATCGGGCGAAAGCCGTGTTGCCGCGCTGAACGGCGTTTCCCTTACCGTCGGGCAGGGAGAATTCACCGCCGTTGCGGGGGCGTCAGGTTCGGGAAAATCCACGCTCATGTCGCTGATGGGCTGTCTTGATACGCAGACTTCGGGAGAATACCTTTTCTGCGGGGAAAATGTGGGGAAATTGTCGGAAAAACGTCTCACAGAAATACGCAGCAAAGAAATAGGATTCATTTTCCAGAGCTTTGATCTTATCCCCGGACTCACCGCTCTGGAAAATGTGGAACTGCCGCTTATATATAAAGGTATGCCCAAAAATATCCGCAGGGAAATTGCGGCGTGCGCTCTGGAAAAAGTTTCTCTCGGGAACAGGCTTTACCACTTCCCTTCGGATATGTCGGGAGGACAGCAGCAGAGAGTTGCCATTGCCCGAGCCGTTGCCGCAGACCCGTCGGTGATACTTGCCGATGAGCCTACAGGCAATCTCGACAGGCAGAACAGCGCGGAAGTCATGCGGATATTATATGATCTTAATTCCCGCGGAAAGACCGTAATTATAATTACTCACGATGAAAGCATAGCCGCCTGCGCCGCAAGGACTGTACGCATTTCGGACGGACGGATCATTTCCGACACAAAACTTTAAAGCGTGAATTTTAAAATATTTTGACGAAAGAGAAATATTTTTATGTGCAATATTTAAAATTTAATAAATGTTATTGACAGACGCTTTTAAAATATGTATAATTATTACAACACTATCATGAGCTATTTATACCTTTTTGGTATAATACGCTTAAATCGCTTAATATCGGCAATCGTCCGAACGGTGCTTATTTGTTTTTTCTGTAATTATAATGACATTTGCTTTCTCTTTTAAATTTTTTTAGAAAGGGGCTACGATCTGTACTGCGGTATGTGATCGGAATACTATGTTTGTAACTATTGATGAAGAAAAATGTATAGGCTGCAACGCCTGCATAAGGGTTTGTCCCGTGCATGACGCAAATACCGCCAAGCTGTCTTCGGACGGTCAGCATTCAATTATTACCGTTGACAAGGATAAATGCATATCCTGCGGCGCCTGCGTCAAGGAGTGTAAGCACGAAGCCCGCTCCTATGAGGACGACACAGAAGCTTTCTTTGAAGATCTCAGAAACGGCAAGAACATCACCGTCATGGTCGCTCCCGCATTCAGACTCACCGAACCCGATGCGGACGCCATGCTTGCGCACCTGCGCAAATTAGGCGTAAAACTTATCCATGACGTTTCCTTCGGCGCGGATATATGTACATATATGCACATAAAAGCCGTCAAAGAAGGCAGATGCGGAAAGATCATGTCCCAGCCCTGTCCTGCACTTGTGGAATATGTTCTTAAACACAGGCACAACCTGATACAGTATCTTTCCCCCGTTCATTCGCCTTTCGGCTGCGGCGCGGTTTACCTTAGAAAATACGAGGGCGTTACAGGTCCCATAGCTTTTGTTTCGCCTTGTATAGCAAAGAAATTTGAACTTGAAGAAACAGGTCTTGCCCAGTATAATGTTACCTTCAAACGCCTTTCTGAATATATGCGCAAGAATTTCAACTATGACAGATCTGCAAAATTCACCTTCGACAACACCACCGCTTTCTGCGGCAAGATCTACCCCAGACCCGGCGGACTCAAAGACTGCCTGCAGCACGCTGTTCCCGGACTTGATGTAAGAAACTGCGAAGGCGTTTCACACGTTTATCCCGAACTTGACAACTACGGCGAGGCAAGCGAAGCAGACAGACCCGCTGTTTTCGATATTCTCAGCTGTCCCAACGGCTGTATTTCGGGACCGGGTACAAATTTTGAAGAAAAGAAACTTTTCTCCTACATGAGCAAAGCAAATACTGTGGGAAACGATGCATTCTCACAGCGTGAAAAACACAGTTTAAGATACAGTCTTTCTTCCGATAAGCAGTTCAAATGGTTCGAGAAGAATCTCCGCTTTGAGGATTTTGTAAGAACATACGAACCTAAGGATCCGCACAGCAAGACCGTCACCGAATCCGACATCAGGAAGGCTTATGACGTTCTTATGAAAGAAACATACGTTGAGCAGCATTTCGACTGCCACGCCTGCGGTTACGATTCATGCAGAAGTATGGCAATGGCTATTGCCCGCGGCGTAAATATCCCCGAAAACTGTCATCAGTATGTTGTAAAACAAGCAGAGGCAGACCGTCAGAAGGCTCTTGACGCGCAGGCTTCCGTTGAACATCAGACCGAGCGTATCATGGACGCTGTAAGCAATATCACATCGGATATTGAAAAGATCTGCACCGATACGGACTCCATCGGAACAAGCTGCGAACAGAACAACACCGAAATGGTTTCCGTTAAGGAAATGCTCGATCAGCTCAACAGCAAGTGCGCCGACATCAACAACGCTGTTTCGGGAATTGTGGAAGTCAACGCAAGATACAGGGAAATGTCCGATGCTATTTCCAGCATTACCGATCAGACGCATATCCTTTCCATCAACGCTTCCGTTGAAGCTGCAAGGGCGGGAGAATCGGGAAAATCCTTTGCAGTTGTTGCGCAGGAGATACGTTCTCTTGCTTCAAGCACCAAGGATACCACTGCTGCCGTTGAGGAAAACGACAAGTTTGTAAGCCGTGAGACAGACCGTGTTCTCAGCACCGCCAAGGAAATTGAGGAACTTGTTACACAGCTTGAAGCCGCTATGGGCAAGGTAAGCGCAAATGTTGCAAGCACATCCGAAACAGGCGTTTACATAAAGGATATGGCTGAAAACATCAGGAACACAGCAAGCATACTTAACACATAATAAAATTTTCATTTAAAATTACGGCGCGGGATCGGACAGATCCCGCGCTTTTACTTGTTATCCGCAAACAACATTTTAAAAGATGGCATTTTAATTCACTATTCTTTTGTATTATAATTTATTTGGAATAACAAAGAGTTATTTCGGAATTTATGCAAAAGGAGGGAATGAAAATGACCGGATCATGTTTATACGACCGCGATACGGAATGCCTTAACGACTGTCCCGACTGCCCCGAGTACGAACCCCGCTGTAACTGCGAGAACTGCGGCGCTTCCGAGGATCTGTATTATTTTGAAGCGGGAAAGGCTCACGGCTGTTCATACGGAAAATATCTCTGCGAAAACTGCCTTGATGAGTTCGTCATGCCCGATGGCATTATTTCGGAGACCGACCCGATAACAGAATTTATCCTCGAAAATGATGAGCTTTTCCGCGATTTCTTAAAAGACTATTATTCGGATCTTAAGATATGAAAAAATCCTTGACTTTATAACGCAGAAATGGTATAATTATGCCATACATTATGCATCGTGCAAAAAAATTTTATTGCGGGAGGATACATATGAGATTTGAAAACGACAATGGAGCATTGGTCTGCTATAACAACGGCGAAATGCTCAGGATCGAAGCGTGGGGCAAGGATTCTTTAAGAGTAAGAAGCACCATGCTGGGAAAGTTTACGGACAACGATTGGGCTTTGACAGAAAAGCCCGCCAAGACCGAACCTGCCGTTAAAACAGAGTGGATCGACCACTGGGCGGGCGACGGCAATATCGACAAGCGGGAGATCGCTTCCATTACCAACGGCAGAATAAAAGCTGTTGTGAATTTCGTGGGAATAATCTCTTTCTACAAGGACGATAAACTTATCCTGCGGGAATACTTCCGTATGTATGACGGAACTGTCTCAAAAAGCAGCCGCTGCCTTAAAGTCATCAACCGTGAATGGAAAGGTGTTTTCGGCGGAACGGAATATTCTCTGAACGTAAAGTTCGATCCCAACCCAAATGAGAAAATTTTCGGAATGGGTCAGTATCAGGACGGCTGTTTCGACCTGAAAGGCTGCGGTCTTGAACTTGCGCAGCGCAACTCGCAGATCTCCGTTCCCTTTGCAGTTTCATCTCTCGGATACGGTTTCCTCTGGAACAATCCCGCTGTGGGACGTGTTACTTTCGGAAATAACTACACCGAATGGATCGCAAGATCCACCCGCGAAATGGACTATTACATAACAGTGGGCGATTCCCCAAAGACTATCCTTGAAAATTACACTTCCGCCACAGGCCGTGCGGATATGTTCCCCGAGGATCTTATGGGACTATGGCAGTGCAAATTAAGATACAGAACGCAGGAAGAAGTGCTTGCCGTTGCCCGTCAGTATCAGAAAGAGGGCATAAAGATAGATCAGATCGTTATCGACTTCTTCCACTGGACAGTGCAGGGCGACTGGAAATTCGACAAGACATACTGGCCCGATCCCAAAGCTATGGTGGACGAACTTCACAGCATGGGCATAAAAGTCATAGTTTCGGTATGGCCTTCCGTTGACAGGCGCAGCGAGAATTTCTGGCAGATGTCTGAGAGAGGACTTCTCATAAAGACCGAGCGCGGCGCGGCTCAGACCTATGACTATCAGGGCGACTGCGTTGAGATAGATCCGTTCAATCCCGAAACGCGCAGATATGTGTGGGAAGTCTGCAAGAAGAATTATTACGATCTGGGAATAGATGCATTCTGGCTTGACAACTCCGAGCCTGACTACGGCGTTTATGATTTTGAGAACTACAGATACTTTGCAGGTCCCGCTCTTGAAGTCAGCAATATGTATCCTCAGATGTACAGCCGCGTTTTCTACGATGAAATGAAGAAAAACGGCAAGCCTGTTGTAAATCTTCTCAGATGCGCATGGGCAGGTTCCCAGAAATACGGAAACGTTGTATGGTCAGGAGATGTGCCTTCAACATTTGAAGCTTTTGCGGATCAGCTGAAATGCGGTCTGAACATGGGACTTGCGGGAATTCCTTGGTGGACAACCGACATCGGCGGATTTATGACCGATGATGTGAACGATCCCGATTTCAGACAGCTTCTTATAAGATGGTATCAGTTTGCTGTATATTCGGCAGTTCTGCGTATGCACGGCGACAGAGGTCCGTACAACATTCCTGCGCTTGACGACAGAGACTGGGGCGGAGGATACCTCCACACAGGTCAGCCAAACGAACTCTGGAGCTACGGCGAAGACAATTACAAGATCATGAAGAAATACTATGACATTCGCATAGAAATGCATGATTACATCAAAAAGCTGTACGAAGAAGCGCACACAAACGGTTCTCCGCTGATAAGGGCAATGTTCTATGAATTCCCCGAAGATGCGAAATGCTGGGAACTTGACGATCAGTATATGTTCGGCAGCAAGTATCTTGTTGCTCCAATATTTGAGCTTAACTGCTTCAAGCGTGAAGTATATCTTCCCGAGGGAACATGGACTCTTACTTCCACAGGCGAAAAATACCAAGGCGGTCAGACTGTTGCGGTCGATGCGCCGATCGAGTATATGCCTGTATTTGAAAGAAACTGATAACACCGCAGTGCCGCCAAAAGGCGGCGCTTGCTTATTAAAGAAAATTTTTTCAATTTTGCTATTGACAAACTACAGAAAAAATGATATTATAATTTATGCAAGACTCGGCTAAGTGCCGAGTACGGGGAGCCGGTATGCCCGGCTGAGAGGGAACAGCAGAGTTCCGACCCTTATAACCTGATACGGATAATGCCGGCGTAGGGAATTTGTTTTGTTCATATTTTATTTGGAATAAACAATTTGCCTGTGCCGTCCGGTACAGGCAAATTTTATTTCGGAGGTAAAATTCTATGAAATTCAAAACACGTGAACTTGTTGAAGGAGCGGTAATGGTCGCTCTTGCATCTGCATTAAGTCTTGTCAAAATAATCGAAATGCCTTGGGGCGGCTCGGTAACGCTTCTTTCAATGCTTCCTATCGTTGTTTACAGCATAAGATACGGGATCAAAAAGGGTCTTTTCGCTGCATTCGTTTATTCTCTTTTTCAGCTTGCAACATCGGGAGTTTTCGGTTGGGGACTGACACCGCTCATGCTTATCGGAAGCATACTGCTGGATTATGTGCTTGCATTCACGGTGGTAGGTCTTGCGGGAATATTCCGCGATAAAGGACTTGCAGGCTACATAGGCGGAACTGTATTTGCAGGAGTGTTAAGATTTATAAGTCATTTCCTCAGCGGAGTAGTGATCTGGCATTCCTTCGGCGAACTCTGGAGCGGATTTGTTACAGACAACGAGTGGCTTTACAGCCTTGTTTACAACGGCGTTTATATGCTTCCCGAGATAATATTTACGGTAATAGGCGCGGTCATACTTTTTTCTGTTCCGCAGCTCAGAAAACTTTTTGCTCCGCAGGGAAATTGAAAAATTAAAATTAAACGTTTATCAATAATTACAAGCAGGCAAACGGCACATTGCTGTATTGCCTGCTTGTTCTATACTACATCACTTTCCCTTGATCTCTATACGGTCAAGTATTCCCTGAACGCCTACGCCGCGATGAGTAAGATACATACGGGCAACGTCCTGAATAAAAACTTTGTCCGCTCCTGTTTTTTTCTGTATCTCTTCCGCCGTACAGCCCCTGTCTATAAGCTTCATTATCCTTTTTACAAGCGAATGAATATCCGACATCTCAGCTTTTTTCGGGGAAGCTGCGTTCAGATCCGCTGCCTTTGCATGACCGTAATATATTTTATCTGGTTTAAGCTTTAAAAGCTTTTCCCAGCTTTCGCCTGTTTGCGTGCCTTTATACATATCCGGCTCATACAAAGGATCAAGATCCCCCACAAGCAGTGACTTTTCTTTATCAAGCCATATTGAAATGCTGTCGTCGCTGTGTCCCGGGGTATGAAACACTTCTCCCGAAATGCCGAGTGATTTCAGAAATCCGCGGCTTTTTTCAATTGAAATGATTTTTACTTTTCGATCGTCTATGGGAACAAAATCCTTATTATTTTCTTTTTCAAAAATATGATCCGAGGAATGAATAAACTCTTTCTGCACGTCCATTACCGCTATTTCAACGCCTTTATAGGCAATTTCCTGTGCGATCCCCATATGATCCGGGTGGAAGTGAGATACCATCAGATACTTTATATCCTGAAGCTTTAAATCCTTTTCGCCTAAAGCACTGCAAAACTTCCCGAAAGTTCCTGCCCAGCCGGTATCAAAAAGCAGTGCTCCTTTTTTTCCTTGTATAAGATATGTATTGGTATTTGAATATTTTATTTCCGTTATCATTTCATTCTCCCCGTCCGAAATATTATCATGATATAAAATACAGCATTAACCCGTCATTTTCCGCATATACATGGTAAAGAAATACCGTGTATTGGAGTGAGCATTTTGAAGGTAAAAGCAGGTCAGGATATCGAGGAACGCGCCGTGATCCTTGGACGCTATATCCTCGAACACAAAGCTACTGTTCGTGCCGCTGCTAAACAGTTCGGAATTTCAAAATCTACAGTACATAAAGATATAACCGAAAAATTGCCTGTCGTATGTCCGCAGATGTACCCTGCGGTCAAAGAGATCCTTGAAATAAACAAGCAGGAACGTCACATCAGAGGCGGAATGGCGACAAAACACAAGTATGAACACAAGGCTGAGCCTTGACCCATTCAGGGTTTGTTTTGTTATATTCCGCCTAAATATAACGTGCATGAATTAAGGCGAGATCTGAAAGCAATAATTTCCGTTCATAATTATATGAACGGAAAAATTTTTTGTAGGTCTGATATTACTTCATGCACGGTATATTTAGGCAAAAATAGCAAAACTTTACCTGAAAATGCCAGCGGGGCTTCCCCGCCTCAACTTGTTCTCAACTCTATAAAGAATTGGCTGTTTAGTTAAATAGATCGCTGTGCGAGCCTGTTCGGGCAAGGGATAGTACAAGTTGGCTTTCTACTATTTCATATATCAATAACCAATCGGGACGTATATGACATTCTCTGAAACGTTCCCATTTGCCTTTTAATTGATGATCGTTATACTTGCTGCGAAGTATGTCGCTGTTTGTACCTTCCGCAATAAGATCTACTACATTGTGCAGTTCATCAGGAGAATATCCGCGTTTCATAGCGATTTTGAATTCTTTCTTAAACTGTGAGGTGTATTTTACGGTATACTTCATGACATAAGATCCCTCATCATTTCGTCAAGATCGGTATAACCTTTTACATTCGGATCGTTGGCTATCCTGTCAGCTTCAAGCATAGCAGCTTCCGTTTCGGCATTTGGAATATCGGCATAATTTCCAAAAAGAGTTATAAACGCCGCAAGCTGTTCCTCTGAAAGATAATCTATAATGTTATATGCAATTTCCTTCCGGCTCATTAATGTCAGCTCCTCTCAGATATAGTATACCATATTTAACAAAGAAATGCAATATAAAAATTCCCGCTTTATGCGGGAAAATTTTTGTAAATTCAGCTTTACTTCATGCACATTATACATAATGTTGAAAATCACAAAACTTTGCCTGTAAGGGTCAAGGCTCAGCCTGCCTTGCCGGCAGTCCTCGCGGTGGAAAATGCTATCTGCAAATTGAAACCGCCCGTGTAAGCGTCAACATCAAGAACTTCTCCCGCAAAGAAAAGCCCGCTGATAAGCTTCGATTCCATGGTTTTCGGGGAAACTTCCGATACCTTTACCCCGCCGCTTGTGATTATCGCTTCGTCTATGGGACGGAAACCTTTAACCGTCAGCGGGAAATTTTTTATCAGCTTCGCAAGTTCCGAACGTTCCTGCTTGGTGACAGAATTCACCTGCTTGTCGGGCGCGATCCCCGACAGTTTTACTATTATCGGGATCATCTTGGAAGGGAGAAGCTTTGAAAGGGAATTGGCGAAAATGCGGTTGGGAATTTCGGAAAAATCCCGCAGGATACGCTTGTCCAACGTGGGAAGATCAAGTGCGGGTTTAAGGTCAATGATAATTTTATAACGTTTCCGCTCCTGTTCCCGTATGTGACTGGAAGCACTCAGTATAAGCGGTCCCGACACTCCAAAGTGCGTAAACAACATCTCTCCCATGTCCTTGAACAGAATTTTTCCGCTTTTTCCGTCAAAAAGCGAAACTTCCACATTCCGCAGGGAAAGTCCCATCATTTCTTTGCAGAAGTTTTCCTCCGTTTCCAAAGGCACAAGTGACGGCTTCAAAGGCACGATAGTATGCCCTAACTTTTCGGCAAATTTGTAGCCGTCACCGTCAGAACCCGTCCGCGGATATGACTTCCCGCCTGTGGCGATAATTACCGTTTCCGAGTGAAAAACGTCATTTCCGCAAATAACTCCGCGGACTGTGCCGCTTTCTGCAATTATTTCCGTAACTTTTCCGTGAAAAGTCGAAACGCCGCTTTTTTTGCAGAATTTTTCCAAGGCATTCACAATGTCCGCCGCCTTGTCGCTTACGGGAAAAACTCTGTTTCCCCGCTCGATTTTTAGCGGAACGCCCAAGTTTTCAAAGAATTCCATACAGTCCCGACAGCCGAAACGACTGTACGCGGAGTACAAAAATCGGGAATTTACGGGAATGTTAGCAAAAAATTCTTCATCTGTGCAGAAATTTGTAACATTGCACCGACCTTTTCCCGTAATGGAAAGCTTTTTCCCCAAGCGGTCGTTTTTTTCGATGAGCAGGACTTTCCTGCCCCGCTCCGCAGCAGTTCCCGCAGCCATCATTCCCGCCGCGCCGCCGCCGATAACAATGCAGTCAAAATTATTTTCCGTCATTTGCCTGTTCCTTATCGTCAGAAGTCTTGTAGACCTCGTATTCATCGTAAATTTCTTCAAGACGTTCGTAGTTGTGGATAACGTAGTCGCTTTTACGCAGTCCTACCGCAACAATAAGCGCGTTTATAACGCTCATGGGCGCAACAAGCGAATCCGCAAAGGAGACCATGTCGCTGCGGGCAAGAAGAATGTTATCCGCATACGCCGCAAGAGGAGATGCTTTGCTGTCGGTGATGGCAATTACTTTCGCGCCCTGCGCCGAAGCATACTGGAACGCCTGAACGGTGTGTTTTGAATATCTTGGAAAGCTTATGCCGATCATAATATCATTTTCGCCGATATTGAGTATCTGCTCGAACATTTCACTTGTGGAAGTAGTGTGTACAAGCTTTACACTGTCGAACATCATGTTGAAGTAGAACGACAGGAAACGCGCCAGCACCGCCGCCGAACGTGCGCCGATAACGTAAATGTTCTTTGCCCGACAGAGCGTGTCAACAGTGCGGTAAAATTCCCCGCGGTCGCCTTCTTCAAGGGTCTTGCGGATCTTGTCAATGTCCATGTTCAGGACCTTTTCGTAAACATCGCTGCCGTCGTTGCCGCCAAGCTGATCGTTCATAACGTCTATACGCTGAACGGTGGTGAGCTTGTTGCTGGTAAATTCTTTCAGTGCTCTTTGCAGTTCGGGATAGCCGTCAAACCCGAGTTCCGTGGCGAACCGAACCACTGTGGATTCGCTTACCCCTGTTATCGCACCTAACTTGGAAGCGGTCATGAAAGCCGCTTTGTCATATCTTGTCATGATGTACTCTGCGATCTTTTTATGTCCTTTTGAAAGCGAGGGCATTATCTCGTGGAGCTTGTTGAAAAGATTTGCATCGGGTGCGGAATTGGACGCATTGCTCATAAAAATTCCTCCTAATAAACCTTGAGATCATTCGGGATCATTCCCAGAGATCGTTTTGCAGTTTTAAGATCTCGCTGCGGAGCTTTTCCGCAGCGGAAATATCTTTTATATATACCCCGTTTTCAAGGATCACCGCGTCTCCCTCGCGGACGTCCTCTGCAAGTTCTGAAACAGCAGCTTCAAAATGCTTGTCCTCATCTTCAATGACGGCGAATCCGTCCTCTATCCTGTCAACTATAAGCATATAATTTCCTCGCTATCTGTCGGTTTTTACATAAATTCTCTCACCGTCGGAATATATGATGATATTCCCGTTCTTTGCGGTGCCGTACCATTCCGCGCCGAAATTTTCAATGGCATCTATGGTTTCCGCGTGGGGGTGTCCGTAACTGTTGCCCTCGCCGTACTGGATAACGCATTTTTCGGGGGAAACAGCTTCAAGGAATTCCTCGCTTGTGGAAGTGCTGCTGCCGTGATGCCCTACCTTTAAAACGTCCGAATCCACGTTTTCACCCTCGTCCAGAATGTCACTTTCCGCAATTTTTTCAGCATCTCCCGTGAAAAGATAGGAAGTTGAACCGTATGTGAGCCGCAGGACTACAGAATAATTATTCAGGTCGTCGTAATCTTTCAGCGGCGCAAGAATTTCAAATTGGGGCGGCGCGTCGTCCTCGTCCGATTTCTCAAAAGAATAGCTTTTATGCGGCTTTGCGGCGGTAAGTTTCAGACCCTTGCTTTTAAGTGCCTGCAAGAAATTCCTGTAGACCTTGGAAGTTGGCGTAAGCTCGTCCTTTACCCTCGGAGCAATGACTTTCCCTATCTCAAATTCCGAAATTATGTAGGACATTGCTCCCATATGGTCGGAGTGTGGGTGTGTCGCCACAACATAGTCAAGTTTTTCTATACCCTGCTTTTTAAGGTATGAAATTACAGTTTTCGCTTCTTCCGCTTCGCCGCAGTCTATGAGCATGGCGGAATCTTTATACATTATAAGTGAACAGTCCCCCTGCCCGACATCAATGAAATGTATCTGCAAGTCGGCGTCCCTGTCAATGAACGTGGAGACCGCCGAGTCGGGAATTTCCTCGCCGCCTGTTTCAAGGTGTATGCAGTAAACAAAGACCGCGCCTAAAAGTATGAGTATGAACGCCAGAGCGGGAGAGATCCCTAACCCCTGCGCCGTTTTTGCTGCTGCTTTTGCGGTCTGTTTTGATTTTGACGAGCGTTTCCTGCTTGCCGCCATTTATCTCCATTTCCTTTCTTATTGGAATTGCGCTGCTTCTCGGCAATTTCCGCAAGATATTTCGCATCGGGCTTTACAAGGCAGTCCTTTCCGTGACCTATAAGGTCGGTGCGGTGAGCTTTCTGCAAAGCTTCAATGACTTTTCGTTGATTTTCGGGGCGGAAATATTGCAGCAAAGCCCGCTGCATAGCCTTTTCCCCGGGCGTTTTCGGAACGTAGACTTTCTCCATTGTGTACGGGTCAAGCCCTGTGTAAAACATACAAGTCGAAATCGTTCCCGGAGTGGGGTAAAAATCCTGCACCTGTTCGGGACGGATCTTCAGGCTTTTCAGGAATAGCGCCAGTTCCACCGCTTCTTTAAGGGTGCTTCCCGGGTGTGAGGACATGAGATAGGGAACGAGATACTGCTCCTTTCCTATCTGTCCCGTAATTCTGTAAAATTTATCCTGAAATTTCTTATATGCTTCAATGTGGGGCTTTCCCATTTTGTCAAGAACTGCCGCGGAACAGTGTTCCGGGGCAACTTTAAGCTGACCGCTGACGTGGTACTCTATAAGTTCCCGCATGAACTCGTCGTTCTTGTCCTCCATAAGATAGTCGTATCTTATGCCGCTTCGGATAAAGACTCGTTTTATTCCGGGAATTGCCCGTATTTTGCGGAGGAGGTCAAGATATTCTGTATGATCTGCTTCAAGATTCTTGCAGGGCGTGGGAGCGAGACACTTTTTACCTTTGCAAAGACCGCTTTCAAGCTGCTTGTGACAGCTTGGCGCTCGGAAATTTGCGGTAGGTCCTCCCACATCGTGAATGTAGCCTTTGAAGTTCGGCAGCGTGGTGAGAAGTTTCGCTTCCGCAAGAATACTTTCCTCGCTGCGGACGGCAATTTTCCGCCCCTGATGCAGGGCAATGGAACAGAAATTGCAGTTCCCGAAACAGCCGCGGTTGTGGGTTATGGAAAACTCCACTTCCTTTATTCCCGGAACGCCGCCGTCCTTTTCGTACATGGGGTGATAGGTGCGCATATACGGCAAGGCGTAGACCTTGTCAAGTTCTTCCGTTGTGAGAACAGGCGATGGGGGCAATTGCACAAGCATATATTTCTCCTGCCGCTGAATTATCGTCCGTCCGTAAACTTCGTCCTGCCAGTCGTACTGCTGACGGCAGGCAATGGCGTAGGACTTCTTATCCTCGCGGCAAAGCTTCAGGGAGGGACATTCCACCGCCCCGAAAGGCGTGTCCTTGGGTTCGCAAAGGTACGCCGTTCCGCGGATATCGGTAAGGGAGTGAATGTTTTCCCCCGCCGCAAGACGATTGCAGATCTCCGCGATCTGGTGTTCGCCCATGCCGTACATAAGAATGTCCGCGCCGCTTTCTTCCAGAATGGACGGGCGCACCGCATCGTCCCAGTAGTCATAGTGGGCAAAACGCCGCAGGGAAGCTTCAAGACCGCCTATGCCGATGGGAATATCCCCGTAAATTTCGCGTATCTTCTTACAGTAAACAGTAACCGCGCGGTCGGGACGTTTCCCCGCCTTTCCTCCTGCGGTGTAAGCGTCGTCGGAACGCTTTTTCTTTGCGGAAGTGTAATGCGCCACCATGGAATCAATATTCCCCGAAGTTATCATAAAGGCAAATTTCGGCTTTCCAAGCTTTTTAAAGTCCTTATCGGAGTGCCAGTCGGGCTGCGAAATTATACCCACGGTATATCCAAGGCTTTCTATTACTCTTGATATAATGGAAATTCCAAAACTCGGGTGATCCACATAGCTGTCGCCTGTTATGCATATAAAATCAAGCTGAGAAATTCCCCGCTCTTTCATATCTTCCGCCGAAACAGGAAGAAAAGGCATAAAATTCACCTCCGACAAAAATTATCCTTTTATAAGTAATATTCCGCAAGGGCATAATGTCCGGAAGAATACAGCCGGTAGGACACAGCTATCCATAAAACAAGCCATATATGTAATATCAGTATCAGATCCATTGCCTTTCTTCCGGCAAATTTTTTATTTGTTGTGTGAGCAGCCACACAGCCGCCTATCGATCCGAAAAGAAGCGAAAGAATGATCGCACCGGCTTTTTTGTTGTTTTCAACACACGCGCCTGCGCCGAGATTAAGGAAGATAAACACTATCGCGGCAAAGATCAATATAATACGCTCCGAAAATGCAAATGCTGCCAGAAGCAGAATAAATACCCCGCCAAATGCCATTGTTTCCGAAAAAAGACTTGTTACCGTCAGAAATATTCCGAACATATTCACAAATAAATATGAATGATTTTTGATAAAATTAAGAATTTTAATTAACCGACTCATCTCCAAAATAAAAATACCCTCGGTCTTGTAAATCCCCTTATGGTGGGGCAACTACTGCCGAGAGTATACTATCATAATTATAACTATGGTTATAAAATCATAACCACACTATTTATTATACTCATCGGAATAAAAATTACAATGATTTTATTGATTTTGTAAGATATATTTGTATATATGCACAAATACATTTCACAAATTTTGTTCAGTTTTCACTATCATCCTCGGCGCCGCTGTCCGAAACATTATCCTGATTTATAAGCTTTCTTTGCAGCCACATCTCGCGGGTAACAAGCACAGAACGGGGCTTTGAACCCTCGTAAGGACCTACAACGCCTAATTCTTCAAGTTCGTCCATGACACGCGCCGCACGGGCGTAACCCAGTTTCAGCTTCCTCTGCAAATATGATACGGAAGCTTGTCCCGCATCTATGAGAACCTCCACCGCTTGGTCGATGATGTCTCCGTCTCCGCTTGGAACGCTGTCACTGTCGGAAGACGATTTCTCGCCCTTGACCGCGGGCATATTCTTTTCAATTTCTTCAATGATCTCACTGGAATATTCTACCGTTCCGCCGCTCTTGATGAATTCCACAACAGCTTCCACTTCCTTTGTGGAAGCAAAACAGCCCTGTATTCTGATGGGCTTGGGAATTCCCTGCGGGTAGTAAAGCATATCGCCGTGACCAAGAAGTTTTTCCGCGCCTGCCGTGTCGATAATTGTTCGGCTGTCTATCTGGGAAGAAACGGTAAGGGCAATTCTTGAGGGGATATTTGCCTTGATAAGTCCCGTAATAACGTCAACTGTCGGTCTTTGTGTCGCAATTATAAGGTGCATACCCGCCGCACGCGCCATCTGCGCAAGTCGGCATATGGAATCTTCCACCTCGTTTGAAGCCGCCATCATCAGGTCGGCAAGTTCGTCTATAATAATGACTATCTTCGGCAGCGGCTCAACGCCTTCGGTCTCCGCAGCCATTTCGTTGTAACCGCCGTGGTCGCGGACGTTATAATCCGCAAAAAGCTTGTAACGTTTCAGCATTTCCTGAACTGCCCACGAAAGCGCGCCCGCCGCCTTTCTCGGGTCGGTAACTACAGGAATGAGCAGGTGCGGAATTCCGTCATAAACCTTGAATTCGACCATTTTCGGGTCGATAAGCACAAGCCGCACTTCGTCAGGTGTTGCATTGTATAGAATACTCATAATTATACTATTTGTACAAACAGACTTACCCGAACCTGTGGTTCCCGCAATTATCATATGGGGCATTTTGGCAATATCGCCTATCATAATGTCGCCATCGATGTTCTTTCCAACAACGAAGCTGAGCTTGCTCTTGTTGTTTGCAAACTCGGGGCTTTCTATCATTTCGCGAATGGTAACAATATCCTTTATCCTGTTTGGAACTTCAACGCCGACAGCGGCTTTTCCGGGGATAGGTGCTTCGATCCTTACCCCTGCCGCCGCAAGATTCAGGGCAATATCGTCCGCAAGTCCCGTTATTTTGGAAATCTTCACGCCCGCACTGGGCTGGAGCTCATATCTTGTAACAGTCGGTCCGCGGTGAATATCCACGATCCTCGTCTGGACGCCGAAACTTTTCAGAGTGTCCACAAGGGTGTCAGCGTTGGCTTTCATTTCCGCTTCGGCTTCCGCGGCGTTCAGACTGTTGTCAACATCTTTCAGCAGGGAAATGGGCGGAAATGCGTACACTGCCGTTTCCGCCGCCTGTTCGGAAATTTCCTGCTGAATGTCCGCCGCTGTAGGTGCGTCGGGCATATCAAGTTCTTCCTCGGTCTGTATCTTGTTTGAAGCAAGGGTGGATTGTTTCTTTGCTTTCTGTTCCGCGGGTTTCGGAACATTCGGCGCCGCGGCGGGTTTCTTCTTTTCGGGAAGCGTGGCGGCTTTCTTTATAATGTCGTCAAGTTCGTTCCGGGCGGTCTTTACCTTTTCAACTGCTTCCTCGGAAGCTTTCGAGGGAACGGCAACGGGGTGTGCGGGCATTGAATTCATGAAAATTTCCTGCTCGGAAAGTTCGGGCTTGTCCTCGGCTTTGGCGGAACTTTCCTCCGCTTTCTTGCCTTTCTGACCTGCGGGCATGGGAATATCCACATTGAAATTCTTGGATTTTTCCTTTACCACGCTTTGCGGAACGTCCGCGTTGGGAACGGGCTTTTTGCCCTTTGCAGACTTTGCTCCCGACGGCGGAACGAAGTCCCCGTCATTTTCGGGAACATATTCCTCACGAGCGGCATTTGCCGCCGCAAAACCGCGTTTTATAAAGTTTATAATGTCTATGACCGTCTTGTTTGCAAATATCATTATGAAAACGAACATCAGCAGGACTATGATTATTGCCGCGCCTGTTCTTTTGAAAAGCAGCAGCAAGGGAACTGCAAGCAGCGACCCGAAAACGCCGCCGCCGCGGAGTTGTTTACCCTCGGAATAAAGCAGGGGGATAATGTCGTTAAAGAAATTCCCCTCGGGGATCTCCGTTCCCGAAACTATCTGCACAAAGGACGATACAAGGAAGATGATTATAAAGCACTGTATAACTTTACCCTGAACAGCCTGTCTTGACCTGTCGGTGGCGATCATTACCGAAACATATATCATTATCACGGGAACGATAAACACCGAAAATCCGAACATTCCCAGAAAGATATTATGTATGCTGTGCCAAGCCGACTCGCCCTTTATCAGCGTAAAGAAAAGTATAAGCACTCCCAGCGCAAAAAGTATGGTCGACCACAGAACTCTGTCGCCGAGATTTGCTTCTTCCTGTGCGGCTTTTGAATTGGCGGGTCTTTTCTTTTCAGCCACTTATTTTTCCTCCCTGTATTTTTTACAAATAATTATACTATTGATTATTTTACAAAAGAAACTCTTGTTCCTGTTGTTATCTCGTAAATTGCAATTATTATGACGATTATTCCCAAAGCAAGTGTATACCAAGCAAAAATGCTGAATTTGTCGTTCATTACGAAAGCTTTTACAAGCCAAATGGCAAAATATCCCGCAATGGCAGAGACTACGAAGCTTACTATAAGGGGCAGGATATTTGCGGTAATTTCGCTTGCGGAAGCTTCGCCCAGTTTTACCACCGCGCCCGCAAGAATTACGGGAATTCCGAGAATAAAGCTGTATTCAACGGCGTCCTCCCGTTTCATGCCCGTGAAAAGCGCGGAACAGATAGTAGAGCCTGAGCGGGAAATTCCTGGAACGAGGGCAATTCCCTGAAAAACGCCTATTGTAAGCGCGGCGGGAACGGTAGTTTCCCCCGCAGTCTTTGTGCCTTTCCCGAACTTTGTACTGAGGAAAAGCAGCGCGGACGTGTAGAGAAATGCAATTCCCTCCGCCAGAATTGACGGGTCGGAAGCAAGTCCCTCAAAGAAATCCTTAAATATGTAGAATCCGAACAGGGGCAGAATGGAAATTATTATCATAATTATCATTCGCCGTTCGGGGTTCATGGTTTTCCACTTGAATTTTCCCGTGAAAATGTCCCCTATCATTCTGAACGCCTCGATAATAAGCGCTTTTATCTTGTTCCAAAATGCTACAAACACCGCTAAAAGTGTTCCGAGGTGCAGGATAATGGTCATAGTCACCGCGCTTTCACCGTCAAGACCCGTAAAGTGCTGAAAAAGCGACAGATGTCCCGAACTGGACACAGGCAGGAACTCTGTCAAGCCCTGTAAAATTCCCTGTAAAATTGCTTCAAGTACAGTCATAAAATACATTCCTTTTCTGTTTATTTTTAGGCAGCACCGCACAAAGATTGCCGTGCAGATGCGCGGGGTTGCCTTATATAGATATTCCCGAAAAGCGCGGGAAATTACCCGTTATTATCATCGGGATAGCGTGGTTCGCTGTTCTCGATAAGTTCGTAAAGCGCGCTTATGGCGTCGGAAAGCGTTCCCAGCGAGTCTATCAGCCCCTCGGAGACTGCGGCGTCGCCGTCAAGGACAGTTCCCATATCCATGGTAAGTTCCCCCGTATTCATAACAAGCTCCCTGTACCGTTCGGGCGGGATCCTGCTGTTGCTTGAAACGAACTTGATTATCCTGTCTTGCATTTTCTCAAAATAGGACATAGTCTGGGGAACGCCGAGGATAGTGCCGTTCATTCTTACCGGGTGGATAGTCATTGTGGCGCTTGGGACGATGAAAGATCTTTTTGCGGAAACTGCAAGCGGCACGCCTATGGAATGTCCCCCGCCTATCACCAGCGAAACGGTAGGCGTTTTCATTCCCGCAATAAGTTCGGCAATGGCAAGTCCCGCTTCCACATCTCCGCCCACTGTATTCAGAATGATTATCAGTCCTTCAATGGAGCGATCCTGTTCTATAGCCACAAGAGCGGGCATGATATGTTCATACTTGGTAGTTTTATTCTGGGGCGGCAGGATATAGTGTCCCTCCACCTGACCTATCACCGTCAGGCAATGTATAAGGTGTTTGGAATTCTGTGAAATGACTTCGCCGATCTTCTCGGCAAGTTCGGCTTGATCGAGCTGCTCCTCGGTAACGGTCTTGTCGTAGTTTTCATCGCAGTTATGCATATTCATACCCTTTCCTGATACTGTTTTTGGAAATATTCTGCACAGAAAGTTCAAAAATATGCACATTTAAATAATTATACATCAAATCCTGCAAAATGTCAAGCGAAGAGTTCTGAAACTTCACAGTATTTTTATTAAAAAGTAAACAAATGAAAAACAATTTGAACTTGAAAATTGCAGAATATTGCTGTAACCAAATTGTAACCCGATTGTAACCGCCCTGTAATTGCTTTTGGATAAATTTCACTGTATAATGAATTTAATAAAATTCATTTGGGGGAATTATTATGTTAAAAAGCAATATTTTTTTATCCGCAATTATCCTGTCCGCGGTGCTGCTTTCAGCCTGCACGGAAAATGATGTTCCGACAATTTCCGAAACGAATGTGACAAACCCGCCCGATGTGCTGCAAACCACCGCAGAAACTTCTGCGGAACCGTACAGCAAGTGGAGCCCGCAATATGTAATGCCGCCCATTGATGAAACTGCAAGCACTGTCACTTTCATTGATGATGAATTTTTTGTTGCAAATTATTTCAGCGAACACGGGTTCAGATACTCGGACTACACCGTTTATGTTGATATGGACAAATTCCCCGACACGGACGATCCCTTTGAAAATATCAGCAAGGATTACGCCGATCACGCATACAGACTTGTACTTTATAACGCAGACGGACGTGATATGAATTTTTTAAATAATATTTCGGCTTTTCATATCACTATCGTAAATTACAGCGGCAAATGCGACTTCAGCAATATCAATAAAACAATTTATTTTGACAATTATATGGGCGGCGATATTTCCACAATAAATGATGATATGCTGTATTTTATAAATTACAAAGGCGGGTACGATCTGAGTGGAATTGCGGATATGCAGAATATTTACCGCATTGAATTTGACGGCTACAATTCCGAGGACGATCTGCAATTTATCAGGGAATGTAAAAACCTGACTTCTTTATGGCTTGAAAATGAAAATACAGACTGCGGAAAACTTGCCGACATCTTAAAAGATTCAAATATAAACGATTTAGTTATTTGGACGGAAAATTACAGAAGTTCCGATATGGATATGCTTGCAAAAGCCTTTCCCGGAATGGATATATCATACCGTATGGACGATTCGCCTTGGAATTATGAAAATTATCCCACCGAGGGACTGGTATTCTACCCTAATTTATATATAAACGGCAGCGCCGAGGGCGAAAGCCTTGATTCATCAGCCGATGAACTTAACAACGATCACGTTTATGATTTGTGGCTTCATACAAACGAACTTGTAAATGTTTTCTCCAATTTTACGGACGAAACGCAAACGATAAACACGCTGAAAATTTACCGCGACGACGGCGGCGAACTTACGGAAATGCCCTTTTCTGACGGGAATACATCTTTTAATGTAAATATTGAAATTGCTCCGAAAACCGATTACGATCTTGTGATCCCAAAGGATATTTTCCCTTATGACAAATGCGAAACGGGAATTTACAAAATTGAATTTGAAACAAGCTACGGAACGCTTTCAAATAAATTTTTCATTGACAATACAAATGATATGGACTTTCTTACCGACGAACAGAAAGAAATTTTCGATAAAGCAAAAGAAATAACAAGCAGTTATTTTGGCTGTTCCTCGCATCTGTCGGAGGAATATGCGGCTGAACATACCGCCGAGGAATTCCTTGCTCCCATACGGGAAGCCTACACCGACGACTATGCTTATTCCCTCTCCCGTGAACGCAGATATATAGACGAAAACGGTGAACTTGCAGCAACGGACGGTGACCGCGGCAGTGATATATCCTTACAATATGTATGCTTTGCGCCGATATATTCCGATGATAATGAAGTTACTTTCAAATTTATATCTGTTCACGGACAGGAAGATTACCCGTATTTTACTTGGTACGAGGAAAGTAATTTCCATATGGTGAAAACCGCAAACGGCTGGCGTTTTGATAAATTTCCGACTTGGTATTAAAAATTCTTATTGCAATATGTGTTGATCCGTGGTATAATATAATTGGTAAGAACACGGAGGCGGTGCTATGGATCATAAAATAATTTCCCCGAAGAACGATATAGTTTTCAAGGCTTTGTTCGGGCAGAATGATGATATTCTGATGAATTTCCTTTCAGACACGTTAAGTATCCCGCTGTCGGAGATAAACGGGCTTGTAGTTGCAAATCCCGAGATCGTTCCCACAACTACCGACGGGAAACTTACAAGGCTCGACATAAAACTTTCCACCAAAACGCGGAATATTGACATTGAAATGCAGAAGGCGCGGGAGGACGATTATCGGGAACGTATTCTCTATTACCGGGCGGGAATGTACAGCGAAGGCATCAAAAAGGGAGAAAAGTATGCTGAACTTAATCAGGCTGTCTCCCTTAACATACTTGATTTCAATATGTTTGACTGCAAGGAATATCAGTCCTCATTCTCGATACGCGAGGACAACAGGAACGAGCTGTTTACCGACAAACTGGCACTGTATTTCTTTGAACTCACTAAAGTAGGCAAGCTCATAGACGTAAACGATCGGAAGAAACTATGGCTGCAGCTTATCAACGCTGATAATGAAAAGGAGCTGGAAGCATTGGATAACACAAATATAGCGATTTTTCACAAAAGTGTGAACAAAATACAACAGCTTGGTTCTGACAGAGAAATTCAAGAGATGATCCGCATCAGAGAAGAAGCTGATCTGTTGGAAAGATCGAGATTGTACAATGCGGAGAAAAAAGGTGAACTCAGAGGCGAACTCAGAGGCGAAACAAAAGGTATAGCAAAAGGTATAGCAAAAGGTATAGCAAAAGGCGAAATCAAAAAAATGCACGAAATAGTTACAAATATGCTTGCAAGCGGACACACAGTAAAAGAAGTTGCCGAGATCTTATGTACTACAATAGAAGAAGTAGAAACTGCTAAAAACTGGCAAAATTCATAAGAGGTATGCTGCCTATGTACGAAAACGCGTTTGAAAAGCTTCCCCCAGAAGAACAACAACGTATTGAGGAAGAAGCTGATTTACTTTTACGTTCAAAACTCTATAATGCAGAACAAGCGGGCAAACGGCACGCCTTAAAAGAATTAGCAACAAAAGCTATTGAAAACGGTAGAACATTACAAGAAATTTCTGAATTTATGTGTGTTCCCGTAGCCGAAATCGAAGAAGCACTACAATATCAAGATCGTTAAGAGGTGCTGCCTATGTACGAAATGCGTTTGAAAAGCTTCCCCCAGAAGAACAGATAAACGCCGCTATTAATGCTGCAAAGAAATTTTAAATACAGGCAATGCTGCTATGAAGGGACTTCTTGTCCCTTTTTCTTTAAATGCGGATATAAAGCATTGACATTTCGCGGAAATTGTATTAAAATAGATGTATCAAACCGAAAGGAAAACTTTTTATGAAAGACGTTCTTATTATAAACGGTCCGAATCTGAACCTCCTCGGGGAACGCGAACCCGGCACATACGGTTCGGAAAGCTATGAAAGCATCTGCGCCGAAATAAAAGCAAAAGCCGCCGAACTCGGCTTTTCAAGCTGCGAATGTTTTCAGTCGAACCACGAAGGCGGGATCATAGACAGGATCCATGCCGCCCGTCTCGACAAATGCGGGATAATTCTCAATGCGGGTGCGTATACTCATTACAGCTATGCAATAAGAGACGCTATCGCTGCGGTCAGGATCCCCGTTATAGAAGTGCATATCTCCAACATCTGCGCCCGTGAAGATTTCAGGCATAATTCCGTTATCGCTCCCGTCTGCTCGGGAAGCCTTTTCGGATTCGGAAAGGACGGCTACCTTCTCGCTCTCCACGCCCTTGCCTATAAACTCGGCTGATCTTACGGAGGACACTTATGAACTTTACATTCTGCCCCCAATGCGGAGAAAAACTTTACCTGAGATCCTGCGGAGATGAAGGTGAGATCCCGTTCTGCGATAACTGCAAAAGACCGTTTTTCCCATTCTCATACTGCTGCGTTATCTGCCTTTGCGTGACGGAAGATGATTCGGAAATTGCTCTTATAAAACAGAAATATGTTTCCGACAGCTTTGTTAATGTTGCGGGATACGTGAAGCAAGGAGAAATCCCGGAGAGTACCGCTGTCCGCGAAGTACGGGAAGAAATAGGTCTGGAGACAGTCTCCTGCGGCTATGTTGGAAGCTATTACCACGCAAAAAGCGACAACCTTATGCTCGGATTTATCTGCAAAGTAAAAAAGGCGGAGCTTAAAACTTCTGTGGAAGTGGACAGCGCAGAATGGTTCCCATTAAAATACGCACAACAGCTCCTGCGCTATGACAGCGTCGGCTGGAATCTTCTTAACGATTACCTGAAAATGGAGGAAAAACGGCGCAAAGCCGCAATTGATAAGGATAATGAAATTCCATAACGAACTTATCGCTTCGGCAGCGGCACAGCTTGCACGCGATTACTGCTGCTCCCCCGAAGATTTTTTCAAAACGGAAAATAAAGTAACTCTTGCTCGTTCGGCGGACGGACAGCGGCGCTTCAAAAAAGAGCCTGACTTCTTCCGTGCGGCTACCATGGGAATGGGAACTGTCATTTCGGCATCAAGCGAAATGCTGGAATTTTCCCGTGATCTTTCGGAAAGATCCGACGGCGCGGAAATTTTTGAGCAGAAAAAGATCTGGGCAATAAATAATGTCCTGAAAAATTACAACAAAGCCATCGGTTCTGCAAGCGTTTACTATCTTCCACGCCCAAAATACAGATATATCCCCGCAAATAATTTCCGCACCCGCATCTATGAGGAAAAGGAAATCATTTCCGAACTTTACGGTATAAAGGGCTTCAATAACGCGCTGCTGTACGATTCAAAAAATCCGCGCAGGGACAAGCTTGCGGTATGCGCTTTCAACGGCGAAAAGATAATCGGTATCGCAGGGGCAAGCAGTGACAGTCCCATAATGTGGCAGATCGGCATAGACGTTCTTCCCGAATACCGCCGCATGGGTGTGGGAAGCGAACTTGTTTCCGCGCTGACGCAGGCAGTGTTCATGCACGGAGCTGTACCCTATTACGGCACATGGACGGGAAATATCGCTTCTCAGAACACAGCGCACAGAGCGCATTATAAACCCGTCTGGACGGAAATGTTTTCCTTTGATCTGGAATGATAAGGAAGATACGGCAAAATTTATTTTAAAATATAAAAATTTTCCGGAATTGCTATTGCAAGTCGGAAAAATTGTGTTATAATAGTAATATGTGTTAATTTTTATAGGAGGCAAACAGATGAACATTGATATTCTGAATTTTATTCTCCGCGCGGAAGCTGCCGCACAGCCCACAGCTCAGCAGCAAGCCGATATGACGGGACAGTTTATTTCCAGCATCGTGGTAATGGTGCTTGTGTTTGTAATGATGTACTTCATTATGATACGTCCCCAGCGGAAAAAGGAAAAAGAAGCAAAGGAAATGCGTGATAATCTCCAGATCGGTGATGAAGTAACGACTATCGGAGGAATTACGGGGATCATCGTCCGCAAAGGCGAGGACACCGTTGTTATCGAAACAGGCGGCGACCGTTCCAAGATACGTGTAAAAACATGGGCAATATCGGAAAATGCCACCGTACACGACATTCAGGAAGAAGCAGTAAAGAAAAAGTAATATTCAAGGGGAACATTTCATTGCGATGTTCCCCTTTTTTATATTAGATTTTGTTACGGAATTGTTTTGAAAATGTGTATTTACACAAAACTATTACAAATGTGTTGACATATCATAAAAAAATATGGTATAATATTATTGTCAGCAAGTTGGTGTAATTTTTTATGCAAACGATTACATCAAGCAAATTTATTAAGGAGGAGTTTTTTGTGAAAAAATCAAAAATTCTGGCAGGAATTCTTGCTTTCGCTTCTGTTGCTTCCTTTGCTGCCTGCGGCGGCGGAGACTCGGGCAGCGGCAGCGTTGACCAGACAACTGCCACAACTACTACCGCTAAGACCGAATGGACAGGCGATAACGTTGAAGTTACCGTTGCTGAGGACGCTGTAGACGAAGTGGACATCAGCGGCAAATCCCTTAAATGGATGGGATTCTATGACCTGAACCCCACAAACGACAGTCCTGAGCGTTCTGTTGAAGTATCTATCCTTGAGGATACATACGGCGCTAAGATCGAATATATGCCTACAACAGTAACAACTCAGTATGACGACCTTGCAACTTCTATCCTCGGCGGCTCACAGCCCGATATTTTCATATATTCCGACCGCAACTTCCCCTATGACATCAGTCAGGACAGATTCCAGCCTATAGATTCTCTCGTTGACTGGGAAGATCCTATGTGGGCGGACGTTAAGGAAACTGCCGACAAGCTCCAGTGGAACGGTCAGCACTACATCGCTCCTCTCTGCTACAGCTTCAACGACTATCAGCTGCTTATGTACAATAAAACAAGAGTCGAGGAAGAAGCTCTTGACGATCCCTATGAGATGTACCAGAACGGCACATGGGATTGGAACGCTTTCACCGACATTATGAAACAGTATGTTGAACAGGGTACAGACCGCTACGGTATCTGCGGCTACTGGGCAAACGCTTTTGTTTATACTTCAGGCGATACCCTTGTAACATACGACGGAAAGACATTTACCAATAACCTTTACAGCCCCAAGATCGAGAGCGCAATGCACGTTCTTGAGGACATCTGGGCAAATACCCTTGTAAAACGCGGCTGGTTTGAAAATGACGTATTCGACAACGGCGGCGAAGCACTGTTCTACGGAATGGGTACATGGGCTTATAACGCTGTTACACAGGCATATCCCGGTGATGTTATCCAGATCGTTCCGTTCCCCAGAGCTCCCGAATCCGATACTGACTATATCGCTAAGAGAATAGTTGCGTATATGTGGGTAAAAGGCAGCGAAAACGCTGACGTTGTAAAGACATGGTTCAACATCAACAGAATGGTAAACTATGATCCTCAGTACACAGACATTACAAAGGAGAAATTCCTTACAAACAACACAGGCTGGACAAGCGAAATGTACGATCTTGTTATGGAATTCAACGATGATGAAAAGTACGCTTTCGCATATGACTACGGCAGCGGTATCTCGCCTACAATGACAGGCGACAACGGCGTTATCAGAACTCTCTATGACGGTATCCCCAATGAGCAGTTTGAAAGCTGGACTCAGGGAAGAGAAGCTTATGTAAACATCGTTGACGAAGAACTTGCTGTTTACAACAACGCAGGCTGATACAAATAATAAGCAAAAATTTAACGGCGGCGCATTTTCAGAATGTGCCGCCGAAATTTTATCTTGATATTTTTCCGGAAATGGTGTACAATTATATAAGAACATTATGCGGAAAGGAAGATCATTATGGACAGAAAAGCTTCAATGCTGGCAACGTCATTTCTTATAGGAGGGACTGTCCCGCATTTTTACAGGGAAATGTCAAAGGCGGAGGTCTCAAGATACAAGATCTCGTCCCCTGCCCTGCCGAAAGAATTTGACGGTCTGAAAATTATCCAGCTTTCCGATCTGCACAACAAGGTTTTCGGGAACAGCAATGCGCAGCTTGTAAAACTTATCGCCGATGAAGAGCCTGACATGATCTTCATGACAGGGGATATGATAAGCCACAATGCTCCGCATATACAGGAATTCTTAAAGCTTGCGGAACGGCTTGCAAAGATCGCTCCGATATATTACGTGAACGGCAATCACGAACTTTCCGATCTGGACGATGAAACTTTTGATTTTGTAAAGGAAAGACTTTCCGCGATCGGTGCGGTATGTCTTGACAATGAGAGCATAGACATTGAACGCGGAGAAAGCTGCATTCGTCTTTGCGGGCTTTGCTATACAGCAGAATACTACCGCGGCGTGCGGGAATACAAACACGGCTGGAAAGAGTTTGCGCTGACGGATATGATAAACTATCTCGGGGTGAAGGATCCCGGGATCTACACCATACTTCTTGCGCATAATCCTCTGGATTTTGATGTTCATGCGGAATGGGGAGCGGATCTTTCCCTTGGCGGACACGTTCACGGGGGAGCAATACGTCTGCCGTTTATAAACGGCGTCCTTTCTCCCGAAAGGCGGCTTATGCCCAAATACAAGGAAGGCGTTTACCGCATAAACGATTCCTTCCTTATTGCAAACCGCGGTCTTGGACGCCTGCGGATAAACAATCCGCCTGAGATAGTTTCTGTAACGCTGTATTCGCTTCAATAAAAATACCCGTCGGAAATTATCCGACGGGTATAATGTTTATCATTCTATACTTTACGGAGTGGCATCGTCATCTGCATCATCACGCTTCAAAGGATGGCAGCCTACAGGTTCACTTGTAGAGATCGTATCCCACACTTCATCATATGTCATCTGATCATAAGTATAGCCCGAATCAAACGGTTTATCGCACCACAAAGCATAAACGCAGCCATAGCCCTGATTATCGGTCTTGAACGCATAATATCCGCTGAAATCACTTCCGAGATAGGCTCCCACGTTGCATTCGTCAGCACTCGGATCTCCCAATACTTTTGCAATGCCGTCACCTGAACCTGTATAAATGCAGTTAGGCTTGATTTTTCCGACTTCAGCAGCATTTGAAGCAGTAATGGAACTTTGTGCGGCTGCATACGCCATACGGGCATTGGCGTTAAGCTTGGTTATTCTTGCTTCCTGAAGGAATTTAAGCATTGAAGGCACAAGAATAGTAGCCAGAATACCGATTATGGCAATAACAACTATAAGTTCTATTAAAGTAAAACCTTTCGTTTTTTTCATGATAAAGCACCCCAAAAATATAATTAGTGTACATTTTTACCTCTAATTATTATAATACACGTTTTTATTTCAAATGTCAATATCCTTACAGGCGCAAAAGTGAATTTTAAATTAATAAAAAGGAAAATTTTGATTAATTTTTAGATGTAACTTTCCAGAAATAAGCTAATTCTGCTGAAAGTTCATCGAAAGACCATGTTTTTTCCGTATGTTCCTTATTGCCGGGATCGATAATACGATAGCCGTTTTCATCATAGCCGCTGACCACGACCATATGAGCACCGAAAGTTTCACCCATTTCGTTCAGCAGGACAACGGTATCTTCTTTATCAAGAGCAGCTTTCAGTTCCTCCTCTGTAAGCCTGTAGTCCGTATCATAGCAATCATATGCTTCAGCGTTCATTCCGAAATCGGCAGCTATCTCTTCGATCTTTGAAGAAGAAATACCGGTGCTGAAAGCAGTAATGGCATTATGTTCTTCCGCTGCAATTGCGACTTTGACAGGATCCGCCTCCGCATTATGGTTAAGGTAAAGATTTGCCATTGTCAGGCAGACGCAGGAACAGCCGTTTGTTTTGATAAAGTTGCCGCCGAACCTTTCGTATCCCCAGCGCGGGTCGGACATATAAAGCTCAGGGATCTCGGTGCAGTTCAGTTCCTCATCTTTAAAGGACATATTCATGTAATCGTTATTGTGGACCGGATAGTCATAAACGAACCGCAGCTCGTCCATATCGGCTTCCTCAAAATCATATAAACTGAGTATATCATCGGGATACAGATCGATATTTTCGCTTATGGCTTTTCCGTAACCGTAAGGATCGTCAATTGAAGCATATCTTTCCTCGGTGGTCATTTCGGAAAATGTTTTCTGATACCTTACCCCGGGGACAAATTCTATTATAAGCAGAACTGCAATTATCACAATATATGTGATCCCCACAGTGAGGGCTGTTTTTTTGTTATCCATAATTATGCACCTCTGTACAAAAATGCTGCCGTACTTATACGGCGCATTCTCATTTTATCATAAAAACAGGATCCTGTCAACAAACAGGCACGGCATACAGATCGTATGCCGCACCATATCCGAAGTGCCGATCACGATGCCGACACCGCATTATACATAAAGCGTATAAATTCCTGTTCGGGAATAGGCTTTGAAAAATAATATCCCTGAATGTAATCGCAGTTCAGGTCGGAAAAAACCTTTACAAACTGCTCCGTTTCAACGCCTTCTATGACAATGTGCATATCCATGTCTTTCAGCATTTTTATTGTGTTCTGAAGGACAATGCTCATTCTCGGATTGTCCTCCTCATCAACAAAGGATTTATCCAGTTTTACAATTGTCAGCGGCAGCGATGCCACGCTTCTGATGTTGGAATATCCCGTGCCGTAATCGTCCAGCGAGAAGCTTATTCCCGCATTGGTGAGCTTGTTGATGTTTTCTGTCATGATATGCTGAGAATAGTTCAGAGCAGTTTCTGTTATCTCAAGATTTATCTTGTCTGCCGTGACGCCGAAGCGTTTCATGATCTTCAGGACTTTATCCGCCAGATCTGACTGCATACACTGGGCAACAGAAAGATTTATCTCAATGTAGTCAAGACCGAGATTCCTGAAATCGGGTCCCGAGATAAAGCGGCAGACTTCCTCCATTACATAGTCGCCGATCTTGTGTATCGCGCCGCTTCTCTCCGCCGCAACGATGAAAACATCAGGAGAGATGAATCCGTATTTATCATCTTTAAGACGAAGGAGAGCTTCTGCGGAAATGAATTTCTTCTTCTCCACCGAGTATATCGGCTGATAGTAAACTTCAAACCTACGGTTTGCAAGAGCGGAATCTATAATGCTGTCAAGTTCGTTGGTAAGCTGGAAATGGTTCTTTTCCGCGATCTCGGAAGTGTACATAACCCTTCCCGAGTACGGGTTAAGAACATGGAAATCGTTTCCGAAAGCCATCAGCGATTTGAAATCGGTAATTTCCTCGGGACACTTTCCTATGCAGACATATGCAATAAGATTCAGTTCCATTCCGTTTATCATCATACTTGTTTTGAGGGTATGATTTATCATCTTTGCGGCTTCCTCGATCTTATCGCGGTTGTTTTCATTTACCACCAAGCGGAAACGTCCGCGGTCAAGATAGTAGATGTCGGCACGCGCTTTAAGCTCCCTGTTGACGTCTTTAAGCACTTCCGCAACTTTTACAAGTATTTCATTGCTGGCATCGTAGCCTGCAATTCCGAAAAGATTGGTATAATTTGCAATATTTATCAGTATAACGCTGACTTTTTTCTCGTTGTAGAAATTCCGCTTCATGTCTGTTGTGTAGGCAGAATATCTTCTGAGACCCGTTGTGGAATCTATTATTTCCTCGGGGCGCTGAACGGTTATTGTAATAAGCAGAACGCTTATGGCGTTGAAAAACATTTCAACCACCAATTCCTTATTCACCATCTGAATTATGACTGCAATAAGCTGTATCGGTACGATCATAAGCAGAGCCGCAAATTTTCCCGCAGTAAACAGTTTCCTGTGAATTATGACATATATCAGTCCCACAGCCATTACCGTGCCTGCAACGACATACAATATAAAGAACAGCTTTCCGCGGGTGTACTTGTTGCGCTCGTCAAAGTAGAACATAAGGTGGTTGATCGGATTAAGCGCAAGCAGCACCGCAAGTATCGCATAAGGCACCGCGGCGCAAAGTTTCAGCAGGTTGCTGTGTATTATCTTGTGCCATCTGTCCGTAAGGGATATAAGGTAAAGTATGAACGAAAGCGAAGTGAGGTTGTGGAAGATCAGATACCCTGTCTGGGAAATATATCTTATCGGCGTGCTTACAACTCTCGGGTCGGGATAGGCGTCGCAGATAAGCCCCCATATATCAAATAAAGCGGATATAAACGTAACAACGGTCAGGAGCATAAGAAATCTGCCCTGACTGCCGCTTGTTATTTTACGTGAAATGATAGAAAACATCAGAAATATGAGCAATATGATCGCACAAATATCAAATGACACCATTCGCATATACAGATCACCCCAATCTATAGCTGTCAGCAAGGTTTTTGCCGATTATGATAAAAAAATTACAACTATCTATTTAAAATTATAACACATTTTTGTGAAAAAAGCGACTGTTTTCCCAAAAAATATATGGATATTTTGTAAATTAATTATTATATAAAATATCCCTCTGTTTTGTATAAATTTTTCCGAATATACAAATAGTTATTTCTTAAAAAGACACCCGCTTTCCCGCACATTTCCGTAACAGATAATTACTAACAAAATTTACAGTCGTTTTCAACAAATTATGCCTTTCCTTATTGACATTCGAGCGTATATCATGTACAATTAATTACATGGAAGCAGAAAGGAATGAGGTCTGTGAATTTCAGGAAGATCATAGCAGCGGTTCTTACAGCAAGCTTTGCAGTCTCACTTGCCGCCTGCGGAAGCAGCGGAGATAAACTTGCAAGGCAAGGCGAAGAACAGTATTCCGAAGGAAACTATTCCCAAGCGTTATCTATCTTTCTTGATGCTGAAAAAAGCGGTCTGAAAAATTACAAGATCGAAGAACTGTATTCCTGTATCGGGAACTGTTATTTTCAGCTTGACGACTATGATAAAAGCATTGAGTACCAGACCAAATGCCTTGAAGAAAACCCCGAGTATTTTGACGGATGGGTCAATCTGGGAGTAACTTACAGACAGTCGGGGGACAACGAAAAAGCAATGAGCTGCTATGAAGTTGCGCTTAACTACGATCCCGAAAACGGCGCTTCCCTTCAGCTTTATGTAAGTCTGGGCGCGCTGTATATAGAACTCGGAAAGCCCATCTCCGCCATAAATTATCTGGAGAAAGCAGAAAAGATCAGCAAAGATGTCCCCGATGTCTACGCATATCTTGCAATTGCATATGCAATGGCTCTTGAACCCGAGAAGTCGGATACCGCATTCAGCAAAGCACAGTCGCTTGGTTATCCGAACATGAGCGAGGTACAGGAACAGATCAACAAGATCGGAGAATAATTTCAAAAGCCGTTCCGAAAATATAAGGAACGGCTTTTTTACGTATAACAAACAAATCGGACGGCTTTCGCCGTCCGATAATTTTTTATGTATGGAAAATGGAGATCTTGTCTCTCAGCGTCAGCGCCTGTGCGTTCAACTCCTCGCAGCTTGCAGCGCTCTCTTCCGCAGTAGCACTGTTCTGCGTGATAACATCGGCGATCTGATCGATACCCTGCTTAACTTGCTGAACGGATTCCTCCTGCTGCAATGTCTGGCGGGTAATGCCTTCGATAAGTTCGTTGGTCTCGTTGGTGATCTCGATAACGCGCTTCATTGCGGCAGCGGTCTTGTTTGCGATCTCCGAACCGTTGTTTACCGCATCTATACAGCTTCCGATAAGAACGGAAGTATTCTTTGCGGCTTCTGCGGATTTGTTTGCAAGGTTGCGGACTTCGTCTGCAACAACTGCAAATCCCTTTCCTGCCGTTCCCGCTCTTGCAGCTTCAACAGCCGCATTAAGGGCAAGTATATTTGTCTGGAATGCAATATCTTCAATTGCCTTAATGATCTTGCTGATCTCGGAAGCGCTGCTTTCGATGTTCTTCATGGCGTCAAGCATATTTACGATCTCTTCGTTCTGCTTGTTTACCATTTCGATGGAGCTGTTGGAAAGCTTCTGAGCCTTTTCGGCGTTGTCAGCATTAAGACTGATATTCTGGGAAATATCGTCCAAGGATATTGAAAGCTGCTGAGAAGCGGCTGCCTGTCTTGTAGTACCGTCCGCAAGAACGGAAGCACCGTTTGCGATCTGTTCCGAACCGCTGTAAACTTCATCGGCGGAAACATTGATGCTTTCGATAACATCTTTCATGCGTTCTCTTAGAGCCTGAGCGGATTCTCCGATACTTACGAAATCTCCCGTGTATGTAACATCGGATTCATAGCCGAAGTTGCCGTCTGCCATTTCGCTCATCATGGCGGAAATATCTCCCACATACCTGTCGATAATGGAAATAGCCGTTGAGATGGATTCCGCAAGATCGCCGATCTCGTTCTTGTCAAGCTTTCCGATATTCTCTTGACGAAGGTTTCCGCGTTCCATTCTCTCAGCCATAGCTTTTACCTTCTTGATAGGTTCGGAAATTATCTTTGACACAAACAGTATCAGCGAGATGATCGAGATAATTACCATTACTATGGCGATTATAAGACCAACGGAAATTGCCTTATTTCTGTTGTCTATCATAGTCTTCATGGGAGAACCCGTGAAAAGCGCACCTTTTATAAGACCGTTGGCATCAAGTATAGGGGTATAGCAAGCCATGTAGTCGTTGCCGAAAAGTTCGGTCTCGGTCATGTAAACTTCGCCTTTGTTTATTACCTTGTCATAAATTTCTCCAAGCATGGTAGTTCCCACAGCTCTTTCGCCGTCCTCGCCGATAAGCGTTGTGGAGATACGGAGGTTGTCGCAGAAGATAGTTGCGTGAGCGTTCGTCTGCTCGTAGACCTCATCTACCATTGCATAGTCGCTGTAGGAATAGCCTATAGTGATCATACCGCCGTCAAACTTCACGGAGCTGCGGTAGAAAAGATATGCTTCGGAATCGGTGAACATACCGCTTTTCTCGGTGCTTACCGCATCGAAAAGTCCTGAAGTGGAGATAGCGCAGTTTTCACTCTTATATCTGATTATACCGTCCTTATCGGCAAAAATACCGAATATACCGCCTGATTTGTTAAGACTGTTCCAGACCGACTCTATCTTGGCGGCATCGCCGTTCACTATAGCCTGAGTGAAGTTTGAATCGTCCGCAAGGAGCTGCGCAAGGACTGCCGTTTCGTCCGCCTTTGAATTAATGGAATGCTGCAAAACGTTCGTAGCCACTTGAGTAGCTTCCTCCAGAGTGGCAGTCTCAGCGTTTGTGAACAGTCCGACGAAACCTACCGTTATGGCAGCGGCAACTACTATAAGCAGAGTATCCACCATCAGGACTATTGTAATGCCAAGTTTAGAAATAGAAACTTTAGTCATAAAAAACACCCGCCAAAAAGATTATAAATATACTATCTATAATTTTACAGCAAAAAAGAAAAATTGTCAAGCATTTTTAAAATATTTTAAACAAGCCGCGAAAAAATAATTTTACTGATTTTGTGCAAAATGTACAGGCGGCAAAAGATCTGCCGCCTGTGTATACTTTTACTGTCTTACAAAATGTATAACTTCCGAAGCAAAATCTCCGTTAAGTCCGATGAAAATTCCCGCATTCATAAGTGCTGCGCCGCTGTGGATCTCGCCGTTTGTCATGTTCTTGTACATGGCATCGGGATCAAGTCCTTTTAATTTTACCCGCCTGTTGCGGTAATTGGGTCTGCCAAGCACCTGAACGAATGTGAACACCGCTTCGGACTTGTCCTTTGCAACAAAGATCCAAGCGTCCCACATATTGTCCTCGAAAACATTTCCTATGCGGTACTGATCGCCTGTCCTTATAATGGGGTTGTACTTGTTGAATTCCGCGATCTGGGCGGGGATCGCGTCTTTGTCCTCTTTGGGGATCCGTGTAACGTCCAGTTCATAACCGAATGTTCCCACCATGGCAACATTTCCTCTTGTGGAGAAAGGCGTTGAACGTCCTACCGTGTGGTTCGGGCAGTCGGAAACGTGTGCGCCCATTGCAGAAGCGGGATAGCAAATTGAAGTTCCGTGCTGGATCTTAAGACGTTCGATAGCGTCCGTATCGTCGGAACACCATATCTGCGGAGAATAGTACAGCATTCCCGGATCGAACCTTGCGCCGCCGCCCGAGCAATTTTCAAGAAGAATGTGGGGATAGTCGGTCGTAAGCCTGTTCATCAGGTCATAAACGCCAAGCACATATCTGTGCCACAGTTCCCGCTGACGTTCTTTCGGAAGGGAAGTCGAACCCACCTCTGTAAGCTGACGGTTCATATCCCATTTGATATATTCGATATTTGCGCTGTCGAGGATTTTTTTCATAAGTCCGTAAATGTAGTCGCGGACTTCCTTATTTGAATAGTCAAGGACATACTGTTCGCGGGACATTGTAAGTTCACGTCCGCGAACCTGTATTGCCCACTCGGGGTGCGCTTTGTAAAGATCGCTGTCGGGAGAGATCATTTCGGGCTCAAACCATATGCCGAACTTCATTCCAAGCTTGTTTACTTCATCGACAAGATGTTTCAATCCGCCCTTTATCTTCTTTTCGTAAACGTACCAGTCGCCGAGGGAACTGTTATCCGAATCTCTGTGACCGAACCAGCCGTCGTCCATAACAAGCATTTCAATGCCAAGTTCCGAAGCCTGCTTTGCAATGTCTATGAGTTTGTCGGTATCGAAATTGAAATATGTAGCTTCCCAGTTATTTATAAGTATCGGACGGCGCTTGTCCTTGTATTCCCCGCGGATAAGATGTTCCCTGTAAAGATCGTGGAACGTTCTGGACATTCCGCCGATGCCTTCGCAGGAATATACCATTACCACTTCGGGCGCGGTGAAAGTTTCTCCCGGTTCAAGCAGCCAGTTGAAATCAAAGTGATTTATTCCCATTACCGCGCGGGTACATTTATGCTGAGTAACTTCCGCCTGCGCGAAGAAGTTTCCGCTGTAAACAAAGTTGAAGCCGTAAGCTTCGCCCATATCTTCGTCCGCATTGTGGGAAACAAGTGCCATGAACGGGTTGTTCTGATGGGAAGATTCGCCTTTTACCGAATCAATGCCCTGTTTTCCGTGGTGAAGCTTTGAACGTTCGAGAACCCGTTCCCTTGCCCAGCTTCCGTTTAAAGTGATAAGATCGTAGCCGTCATTGTCAAAGTCCACGCAGGCGGAAAGAACGCGCTTCACATTAAGAGGAGCATTTCCCGAATTTTTCAGGCGGACACTTCGGGTGATAACGTTCAGATCCTCAAAAGCGGTATAGACAAGAACCACTTCCAGTCCCGTATGCTTGTCGATGCAGTTCAGCTCGAGAGTTTCCGCTTCGTTCTCCTTTGCAAAAGTTGCGGGAAGTCCTTCAAGAGCGGGTTTTCCCTTGTAAATTTTATGTGAAACATAGCGAATGTCGCAGGTCGTCATTCCCTCATTATCCATTACCATAAGGCAGGGTTCGCGGTAGTCGCCCGTTCCGTGGCAGGGATATTCAAAAGCGGTTGCGTCCATGAATGTACCCTTGTCGCGGAGATTAGTCTTCAGCGTCCACGGATTTTCCGTCAGCCGCAGAAGGTATGTAAGATCATCGTCGGGGATCTTCTTTCCGAAATATCCGTGAATGATATAGCCGTCATCAAGTACTCCCAGAACGTAGCTTGTGTCCTTGGCGTTCAGGGTGAACATTTTCAGATCCTCATGATAGGAAACGTTGCCGTTGATCTGCCATGCCCATCTTTCGTAGTCCTTGTGGAATTCTTTGAATACAATGCCCATGTTTATCGCTCTCCTTATAAATTTTATTTCCCCGTTCTATTGAGAATTTTCTTTAACGTACTTAAAACCGCGCCGAAGTTGAAAACCGTTATTATCACAAACAGCACCGCAAGCCACAGGTAAACAAGTTTCGGCTCGGTAATTGCAAGAACTGCCATACCAATGATAATAAGCGTGTTTATAATTGTTCGCATATGCCCCGCGTTAAATTTTATCATATTTGTAACGTCAAATATCCGCACCGCAAAGCAGGAAGCATACGCCGCCGCAGTCGCAATTGCCGCCCCGTATGCGCCCCATCTCGGAATGAGTATAAGATTTAAAATAATATTCACCGCCGCCGCGATTGCACTTGTCCACATGGAATTCATGGACTTTTTCTTTACGTTGTAAACGCTTGAAGCGAACTGGCAAAGGCACTGGAAAACCATTGCAATTACAAGTATGGGCGTATAATGGTAGCCGTAAATATAGTTCTTTTCGGGATCGTTGTCCACAAGAAGATATGTAAGAGGCTTCACAAGCATGATTATACCCGCGGCGGCTATCATCAGCGCAGAACTGTACGCGCTGTAAATTTTTCCGTAAAACTTGGGAAGTTCGCTGTCGTTGCGGTTCTCGATAGCGGACATCTGCCACGCCTGAAAGAAAAGCGTAGTAAACATCAGCAGAAGCGTTGGTATTTTGTAGGACGCGCTGTAAATGCCGTTTTCCGATTCGCCCCACATGGATATTACGAACAATCTGTCCGAAGCGGAAGTTATCCACCAAAGCACATAAGTGGGGATAAGCGGGACGGAATATTTCAGCATCTCCTTGAAAACTTTCTTTGCAAAGTATCTGAAATCAAGATATTTGTACAGTCCTGCCACAACTGTCAGCCCGATGAAGGACAGCGCATCGGAAATGATTATTGAAAGAATATACCCGTTTATTCCCAGATCGAGGAATTTAAGCAGTATAACGTTGCTGATAACGATAGTAAGCGTGGAAAGTATGCCGTCCAGAGCGAAAAGTTTCACATAGCCTTTTGCCCGCACGAAGTTTGAAGCTATCTGCCTGAAGCAGGAGAAATAGCAGTACACATACAGCAGGAACGAATAACCCGCATACATTTCCGAAAGATTGAAAAGCGGAGACAGCAGCGCAAGCACGGCAAGTCCGATAAACGTTGAAGCAATTGCGGTAGTGTAGACCGTTCTGCCGTCATAGCCCTTATCCATTCCGAAGCGGATAACAGCGTCCGCCATGCTCATGGTAACGATGGGATATAGGATATTCACCGTCTGATAAAGCAGGTCGGCGGTGCTGTATTCCGCACTTGTCATACAGCCTGTATAAAGGCGTATCAGGAAGAAACTGAGAAATTTTGCTCCGAAGCTGCCTATAGCGAAGATCAGCGTATTCCCCGCTAATTTCTGATATTTATTCATAAAAGCGTTACAACTCCAAAGAGATCAAAGTTCGATATATTTTTTGTTTTCTCTGCTCCGCAGTTCCACAGCCGCCTTAACGAGGGAAACTCCGCCGAGGGAAACAGCCGCAAGGAAAATCATTCGCCACAAAGTTTTCATATTATTACGCGCAGAAGCGCTCTCCTTTCAATATCTTATTAAATAGTATAACACATTTTTCTCTGGAATGGAATAGCTTTTTTAAATTTTTTCAAAATTACACTTATTGCAGAGCTAAGAGTTGAGAGTTAAGAGTTGAGAGCAGGCTGAGCCTGCACGCTTTCAGGCAAAGTTTTGCGATCTTTAAATCAATACCTGCCGTGAGACAAAATAAAGTTAAATCTACAAAAGCATCAAGAGTTGAAATAAGTCGTTAATACAATATCTCAACTCTCAATGCTTTTGTTTTTTATAAGAATTTATGATTAATCATCAAAATCAAGATCGTAAAGATCAAGCACCGCATTTATCTCACGATAGGAATATCCCTGCCGCAAAAGCGCGTTCTTTACCTTCTTTACGCCCTTTTCGTCCGTAAGATAACGCTCGTATTTCTTCTCTACAAGCTCTTCCAGACGGGAAAACGCTTCTTCCTCATCGGCATACTGCTCCGCCGCTTCCTCTATAATACTGTCCGAAAGTCCCCGCCGCTTCATTTCAAGCTTTGCCTTGTACATTCCGAAACGCTTTACTTCAAAAAGCTGCCGCGCAAGACTTTCCGCATAACGCCTGTCGTCAATAAGTTTCAGCGATGCAAGCTCCTTACACACATCAAGACATATCTCCTCGGAATAGTTGGGCTCAAGCTTTCTGTACATCTCCACAAAGCTGTAGTCCCGCCCGTCCAGAAGATACAGCGCACGCTCTTTCGCCCGACGGCGGTCGTTTGCTTCCGTGATCTCCTCAACCGCTCTTTCGGGAATGTCCATGCCCTCTTTAAGATGATACTCCGAAAGTATGCTGTCATGTATGTAAATGCGGCTGTCGTCCTCAAAAAGCACGCACATGGTGCTGCCTTTGAATTTTGAAATTTCAGCAATTTTCATCAGCTGTTATCCGAAGATGTGGGAGTGAATTCTTCAAAATCATCGTCCGCATTTATGGTAACGTCAACAACAGGCTTTTTGCGGGGTCTGCCCCTTGTGGGCGCAGGCTTTTCCTGTACAGTCGGAGCAGCCGTTTCCTCTGCCGCAGTTTCCTCTGCAGTTTCGGAAATTTCTTCCGCTGCATCTTCCTCCGATCCGCCTGCCGCTTCTTCCGCTGCTTCCTGCAAAGCGGCGTCCTTCTTCCCTTTCTTGGAAGTGAGGACAAGTTCGTCCGCTTTCTGCTTTATAAGTTCCTCTATCTCCTTCATGGTATCGGGATTATTTTTGAGCCATGTTTTGGTGTTCTCACGTCCCTGACCGACTTTGTCGCCGTTGTATGAGAACCATGCCCCGCTCTTGTGGATAATATCCAGATCCACGGCAAGATCCACAACTTCTCCCGTTCTTGAAACTCCCTGCCCGAAAAGCAGATCGAATTCGCACTCTTTGAACGGCGGAGAAACCTTATTCTTCACGACTTTGCACTTTGTCCTGTTGCCTATTATCTCCGAACCGTTTTTGATCGCTTCGCCCTTGCGGACGTCAATGCGGACGGAACTGTAGAATTTGAGAGCGCGTCCGCCGGGAGTGGTCTCGGGATTTCCGTAGATAACGCCGATCTTTTCGCGTATCTGATTTATGAATATAGCCACGCAGTTGGACTTTGAAATTACCGATGTGAGCTTTCTCATAGCCTGAGACATGAGCCTTGCAAGCTGACCAACGTGTGTATCGCCCATTTCGCCGTCTATTTCGGCTTTTGTTACCATAGCGGCTACAGAGTCAAGGACGATAACGTCCAGTGCACCCGAACGCACAAGCGCTTCTGCAATTTCCAGAGCCTGTTCGCCGCTGTCAGGCTGCGAAACGAGCATATTGTCAATATCAACGCCGAGCGCGCGCGCATAAACAGGATCAAGCGCGTGTTCAACATCGACGAATGCGGCATATCCGCCCAGCTTCTGGGCTTCTGCAACTATCTGAAGGGCAACGGTAGTCTTTCCCGAGCTTTCAGGTCCGAAGATCTCCACGATCCTTCCTCTCGGCACCCCGCCTATTCCCAGAGCCATATCAAGTGTCATTGAGCCTGTGGGTATAGCGTCAACGTTGTACTCCGTTGACTGTCCAAGCCTCATTACCGCGCCTTTTCCGTACTGTTTTTCTATATGCTGGATAGCGGCGTCAAGGGCTTTTTTCTTTTCCTCATCGCTTGTAAGCTTAACGACTGCTTCTTTTTTGGACTCAGCTTTTTTCTTTGACTCTGCCATAAATATCCTCCTAAAAATCGAACATTTTTTCTTATTTTAACATTTTTTGCACCGTTCGTCAATAGATGATCCGAAATATTTTATCAGCCTTCCTCAATTTCTCTTATCTGATCCAGAACATCATAAACCGTTTCGGAAAGCCGCGAGGTGGGACGTTCTATGCGTTCTACCGCTTCATCGTCAAGGACTATCACCCTGCCGCTGCTGTAAGCTTCAAGCACTTTCACTTCCTCGGGGAGCTGATCCCTTACCGTTTCGGGCATGATAAGCCATTCGGGAGAAAGCTCCGCAAGCTGTTCCGCATCAAGGACAGCGTTCCCGCCGTCCTCGGGAGTTTCAACGGCATTTTCCCCGAACTTTGAGAAGAAATTTCCGACAAAATCATCATTTCCCGCCGCTGCAAGATCGGGAGACATTATATACACGAATCTTCCTATAGAACCTTCCGCTTTCCGCAGCGCGTCGCTGAGAGGACGTATCGCCTTGTCAGCGGCTTCTGAGCAGGTAATTTTCCCGCCAAAAACAGCGGCAATGTCCTTGTACTGATTATAAAGCTGTTCAACGGAACGGGGCGCGGGAATTATCATTACCCTTGTTCCGCCCTCCTCGATCTTTACAATATCCTTTTTAGCTATGGGACTTTGTGAAATAAGAAGCTGCGGCGCGGCAGCTATTACAGCGTCCGCATCGGGATTTGCCGCCGAACCGAGATCGGCTTTTGCTGAAACATTTGCAGGATAATCGCAGTAGCTGCTCCGTCCGATCAGATTATCGGAATACCCCAGTTCGCATATCATTTCCGTAACGGCAGGGGAAAGAGAACCTGCGGTCTGCGGCTGTTCATTGAATATCAGTGAACCGACCGTCACGGGGTACGGCTTTTCGGCAGCTTCCGTAACGTCTGTCTGCACGGGAGTTTCCTCGGATATATGGGTACAGCCGCACATAATAAACGCCGCGGCAAGCATTGCAGCAGCAAATTTTACAGATCTATACAAATAAAAACACCTCTTGGTAACATCATACACCATAAAGTATATCACAGCTTCGGGAAAATTACAATAGTTTTTGACGAAAAAACGCCGCAAATATCTGCGGCGTTAAGATATACTATTGCGCATTGCTGCCCTGTTCCCCGCCGTCCCTGTCCTTTCTCCGACAGTAACCGCGGTATTTCCGTCTTGATGATTTCTGAATATACATAAGCTCATCGGATTGCTTTATAAAATGATCTATCGTCTCTCCCGCCGCAGGAACGCCTTTCACGACTCCGCAGCTTGCTTCGACATAATACGGCTTATCCGAACGCTCATTATAGCTTTTAAGATAATCCTCGAATTTCTTAATGAAATCGTCCGCATAGCCGCTTGACGAACACATTCCCGCAACAATATACTCATCTCCGCCGAAACGAGCCGCAATTTCCTTTCCGCCCGAAACTTCCTCCAAGGCTCTTGCAACGGTGGTAATGGCGTTGTCCCCTTCCTGATGTCCGTAAGTGTCATTTATGCCTTTAAGACCGTCAAGGTCTACCGAAAGCACCATGAACTCCACGTTTTCCGCGGCGCATTTTTCAAATATCTCGGGAGCAAATCTGTAGAAGCCCCGTCTGTTGTAAAGACGTGTCATGGAATCCTTTATGTACATATCTTCCAGACGATCCATCACCATGCGCATCTCATGCTGTATCCTTGCATTTTCAAGAGCGTTGCAGATGTTTGTCACAAGGGAATAAAGTATATGGAAATTTCTTCCCGTAAGATTGAATTCCATGCCGATATAGCCAATGCACCTTTCCTGAAAGTGCAGCGGAAGGAACATAACATTGCCGTTCCTTTCAAACACGTTTTCAAAATCGGGGAGCATTTCCTCTGAATCGAATGGTTCGCAGAAGTCGAAATCCTTGTCATTCACTCCGTGTATAACATATCTTATGATCTGGGAATAGCCTTCACTGCGGCAGCTTTCGTAATGATCCACCGTTTCATCATCAGATCTTGCAATAAAATCATCGCAAATGCATACCCAGCATTCCCTTGTCCAGAGATCTTTCAGGAACAGCTTCACCTTTTCAAGTGTTTCATCAAATGAGAAACTGCCCGTTACCTGCTCCGAAGCGGTTATGATCGAATCGGAAAATCCGTTCCAGAGATCTATTTGGTTATAGAGTTCATGTTTCAGCATATTGTCCGTTGCGGAACGGTTTATCGGCTCGCAGCCGCAGGACTCGCGGAAAAGAACGCTTCCTTCCACGATCTCATTGCCCACGGGCGGGATCCTTCCTTCAAAAATATCATTCAGCCGCAGCGCAGCGACCTTTCCCGCTCCCACATAGTCGCACATGATAGTCGTGATGGACGGGAAAAACGTGTTTGCCTCTGCAATGCCGTCAATTCCCGTGACAATAACGTCCTTTGGTATTTCAAAGCCCAGTTCCGCAAGCTTGAAGGCAACTCCTATTGCCATTGAATCATTTGCGCATATGAACGCGTCGGGCATGGTCCCGAACTTGTCATAATGTTTCTGAACGGCTTCCGAAGCGGACGACCACCAGAAATAAGCGTAATCCACATCATCTTCCGCAACGGGAAGCCCGTATTCAGCCATTACCCTGCGGAAAACGGCTTCTCTTTCGTCCGATTCTTCATTTCCTTTTGAACCGCCGAAGAATTTCAGCTTTTTCGCGCCGTGCTTTTCGATAACATGGCGGACAATCTTTTCAAAAGCGTTCTGATATTCCAGAGAAATATTATACGCGGCGTCATTTTCACCGTCAAGAATAACTATCGGTATATTTTTCTCCTTAGCCTTTACGATGAGCCGAACCATGACATCCTCGGATTTCATGAACATTGCTGTAATAACGAGCGCGTCTATCCTGTCAAAATTTATCAGGTTGTATATATTTACTTCGCCGCGGTCATAAGGGGTGTCATGAAGTTCATTTGCAAGAGATCGGAACCACATTACATGGTAATTGAATTCCGCACATTTATCAATGAACGACTGCACGAGCGGCGACAGATAGGAATCGTCTATACCGCCCGAAACAAGGGCAATTATTTTCTTATCCCTTCCGGCATTTCCGTTCATATCCGTACCCCCTTTTCCCAACAGGAAAAATATTATTCGTAAAAATAGTATATCACACATTACACACACTTTTGATAAATTTTTGATTACATATTTATAAACAAATGATAAATTGTACAATAAAGACGAAAAAGAACCCGCAGACACTGTGAAAAATGCCTGCGGGGCTTTCGTTTTGTTTACCTTGTGAGCCATGCATATGCAATATCAAGCGCTTCGTAAAGACTGTTCTTTTCGCTCTGCTTTTCAATTGCTTCAATGGGTGAAAGTTTTTCGTCTGTCGCCATCTTGTAAATTTTCACCTTGCTTGCAACGTCCAGATCTCCGACTTTTGTTTTCTCGGTGATCTGCATCCATACAACATACTTATCGGACATATTTCCGTAATAAAGTTCATCGTCTTTTCTTACAAGCGGATAGCCCTTGTATTTAAGGAAGCGGTTCTCTTTTTTCTCTGCCGTATCGGCTGTCTTTTTCTCTGCCATATCTGATCCTCCTTTTCGATCTGTCTGCAATATTTCCGCCGTGTCTTTGCGTTCTCCCTGACCCAAAGAATGGGTTTAAATAATTATAGCACAAAAAATTCATAAAATCAAGTATTTTTGCAAAAAATTATTGATCTCCGAAAAATACCGCGGACTCATTCATTCTAACATATGCTGTCGGCAATTTTAGTCGAAACGGGTATAAAAAATATTTTACCAGTTTATAACAATATCCTCGCCGTTTCTGTAAAGTTCAAGATTCTTCACAAGCCTGTCAACATAGGCGGAAGTACATAAATACGTAGACTTTCCGTTAAGTTTCACTATGCACTTGCGGTTCTGATACGGAACGAATTCTATAACATCTCCTCCGCCGTCACGGGTCTTGATGTCAATAGTAAGAACAGGCTCTGCGTCCGTTTCTTCAAAGAAGAAATCATCGCTGGGCGCACGGAGTATGAACTGATAAAGCGTCTTGAACTTGTCGGGATCAACGTCCTGACCGTCCATTTTAGCCGCAAAATCCTTGTCCGAACTTCCCGTAACGGTAAAGTGCATATCGGCATTTTCGCCTGTAATATCAAGCGTGTCAAGCTCATAGACATAGTTTACCGTGTACATGGTGGTAACTATGCGTATCGGTTCAAAAGTAAGCCACGGCAGACTGCTTTCGTCAAAGATGTAAATGATGTTTATGCCGTCAACATAAACGTAGCGTCCCAGCTTTTCGCCGTCATCATCGTAACATTCATCGCCCACATAGAGACTGAGCTGATCCCCGCCGTTTATTTCGGCTTTGAGAATTACTTCGGGATCTGCAAGTCCGCAGTTTACAGCGTCCTCCTCCGTGGGGTTTAGTATTCCCAGATCCGCAGCCGTAAGCCCGAATATTCCGTCCGTAACATCGGAAGATGTTTCGGGATTAAGTTCCCTGAAAGCGGGAGAAGTCATTACATACTGGGTGGAATTGGACGTCATTATGCTGTCGTCCTCAAGACGGACATCATATTCTATCACAACATCATAATCCAGATCTTTTCTTTGTATGGTCATTTTGTTGATACGAGTGTAGTCTGTGGTGTCGTTCTCGTCCGCGGCGGTCTTTGCCTTATACACTACCCTGTCCACAAGATCATACTTGTCATTCAGGAAATACATCAGGTCGGAATTCTTTGCCGTGTAGACTTTCGGATCGCCTTCAAGCATGAAATAGCGGTTTATACCGTCAGGCACCTGATTTCCTATTACAAGCGTGCTTGTCATTCCCGAACTGTCGGTGAAAACGGTGTTTACCGTTGCGGAAGGCGCATCAAGACCGTATATGGAAATATCTTCGGGATCTTCAACTACCACCTGTTGGGCGGTCAGAGTTGCCGCGCCCTCAATGACATTTCCCAAGGATTCGCTGCTTACGGGAACGCCCGAAATTCCTTCAATTGCCCACTGTATATTGTCACCCTCGCCCACGCGCTTTATCTGATAGGAACCGTGTTCGTTGGTGATGTTTATTTCCGAAATATCATCGGGATTCTTGTCATATATCAGTCTGGAAGTTTCCTCCTCTTCGGAAGAAGTCTCCTCTTTTTCGGGAGCAGTCAGCAGAAGCACTGCCGCTGCTGCTCCGAGGACGATCACCGCTAACAGACAGATAATTATTATCCTGATATTCTTTTTCATTACTTATGTCTCCTTCTGAGCCATACAACGATCCCGCAAGCTGCGACCGCAAGAGGCAGTCCGAACATGAAAACTATCCTCAGGACTGTTACCTGTGTTGCATTGCTTTCGTAAGTCTCGCTTGTAAGGTCTTTTGCAACAATGTTCAAGCCGTCCTCTTTGCCCGAAAGCTTATTTACTATCGAAACAAAATAGTCTCCATTGTTGTAATATGTCTGGCTTGTAAGTCCCGAATTAAGAATATCATCGCAGCCGATAACAAGAATGTTTGAAAGCACCTGAACATTATCTATGAACGTATACTTGCTGCCTACTGCCATAAGCGGAACGCTCTGTTCGGCAATATCAGGCTCGTTTCCTGTTTCCTGATATTCCTGTATCATTTCATTTGTCATGATAAATCCTGTTTCGGAAGTGGAAAGAAGCAGGTCTGTGGTAACATTTCCCGCGTAGTCGTACAGTATCTCAACGGGACGTGCATTAAACGCCGCAATCGGATTTCCTATAACTTCCTCGGGAATGCCGCTTGTATAGTCGTTTTCTTCAATATGTGTCATTATAGCGTAAACGCTTGTCTCGGAAGCAAGATTCTGCCTGTTGTTCTCTCCCACAAGACCGTATCCCACTTTAACGCCCCATTCTTCAAGGAAAGAGTCGATATTGGGAGTCTCGTTCTGGGCATAGCTTGCGGTGTAGATCATATTCTTTCCGTACTTTCCGTCATTCTCCATGAATGTATATATCCTGTCAACAAGTTCTTCGGAGAAATCGTTAAGCGGCGCATTTATCACCAGCATATCCGCATCTTCGGGGATCTCCTCTGCGTTGGGATCTATTGTAACAACTTCATAGCCGTTGTTTTCCAGCATATCCACAATGTTGTCGCCGTTCATGCTTTGCGTAACAACGTCAAAATAAACCGCTTTCTTGGGGTCGGGATCGGTAACGTACATAAGCGCGGAAGTCAGCACCTGTTCCGCTTTGGAAGAAACTATATCCTGCGACATTGTGTAATAGTTTATCTCCGTGTTGAACAGATCGTTTACCGACAGCACTCTTATCCTGTTTGATGTGGCGTTGAAAACGATTATGCTGTAATCGGAAATGCTTCCGTCATAATACTGCTTGTACTTTTCCACATAAGTGGGGTCAACGGTCATATCCACAAAATTAACATCTATCCTGTCGGAATTGAGGTCATACTTTTTCAGCACTTCATACGCCTGACGGTAATAGATGCTTTCCGTTGTCTGAAAAGCAAGTTCGTCCACAGTTGTGCAGATCTCCACGTCCTCATTAAGAGAAGCAATATAGTCCTTTGTTTCGTCGCTTATCTCAAAATCTCCGCCGGGAGTAAGGTCAATGCTCATATTGAATCTGTCGCTGAGAGCGGAAATTATAACATTCAGCAGTATAACAAGAGCAATAACTATTACTGTTATCACCGTTGCCGCCGCTCCGTATTTAAGTTTCTTGGTGTTTATCTTCATTTCAATTACCTCCCATCAGGACCAGCGGCGCTTTTCAAGAACACGCACCGTAAGGAAATTGAATATAAATATCGTGCTGATAAAGAATATCAGGCTCGGAACGTTCAGCAGTCCTGTTGTGAATTCATAATATCTTGTGTAGAATCCAAGCGCGGACATGATGTTTTTCAGCCACTCAACGGGAACCATTCCCGCAAGCATATCTATGAGATAGAACAGCATTATTATAATGAAGCTGACTATCGCCGCAACTACCTGATTTTCGGTCATTGCCGAAACGAAAATGCCTATTGCTATAAATGCCGAACCCATCAGCAGAAGCGCGATAAATGTTCCGATAACAGTCGCCCAAGCCACAGAACCCGCTAAAGCAACAAGAGTTATGATATAAAGAACATACACCGCCATTGCGCAAAGGTAAACGCACACCGCCGCAAGGAATTTCCCCATAACGATGGAGAAAAGATTTACAGGCGCAGTCAGCAGGCACTGATCGGTGCGCTGGCGTTTCTCCTCGGTGAAAAGCCGCATCGTAAGCAGCGGAAGAAGTATCATCATTACCGTGAATGCACTTGTGAACACAGTTGACATATCCGTTGTGCCGTATAGAATGTTGATGTTAATGAAATAAATTGACGTGTAAAGATAGAACACGGCAATAAAAATGTACGCTATAGGCGAGGTGAAATAAGCTTTCAGCTCGCGTCTGAAAATTGCGCCCATTATTCCTCACCTTCCTTTTTATCTTCTTTGTTTTCTTCTGAAACCGTTTCTGCGGCTTCTTCCGTCTTTTCGGAAATGCCTTCCGCGTCCTGCTCGAATTTTTCCGTCTTTTCCTCTGCGGACTTCTTTGTTTTTATAACAACATTGTCGCCCATGGTGATCTTCAGGAATATATCTTCAAGGGTCATTTCCGTAGATTTCAGCCCAAGCATTACCCAGTTCCGCGAAACTATCCTCTTGAAAAGCTCACGGCGAATGTCTGCGTCCTCTTTTGTCTCTATCTCATAATCGTAAATGCCGGGTTCACGTTCCATGTCCGCAACCACCGTAAGCACGCCGGGAATGTTCCTTATTGTCTTGATAATTTCTTCCCGAGAACCGTCAATTCTTGCAATAAGCCTATGGTCAACGGAAATATTCTTGGTAAGATTTTCGGTAGTATCATCGGCGGCGATCTTTCCGCCGTTTATAATTATAACTCTGTCGCATACCGCCTGAATTTCCGAAAGAATATGAGAGGAAAGAATTACCGTATGTTTCTTTCCGAGACGTTTGATAAGCGTTCTTATCTCGATTATCTGTTTCGGGTCAAGACCTACCGTAGGCTCGTCCAGAATAAGTATGGGCGGATTCCCGATAAGCGCCTGCGCAAGTCCCACTCTCTGCTTGTAACCTTTGGAAAGATTCCTGATAATGCGGTCGTAAACGTCCTTTATCATCACCAGACTGCAAACATCTTCAAGATGCGCTTTCCGCGGAAGCTTGCACTTTTTCAGGTCGTAAATGAAATTCAGATAATCCTTTACCGTCATATCGAGGTACAGCGGCGGAATTTCGGGAAGATAGCCGATATTCTTCTTCGCCGCGATGGGGTCGTCCAGAATATCAATGCCGTTTATCAGCGCGTTTCCCGAAGTTGATGAAATATACCCTGTAAGCATATTCATAGTCGTGGATTTTCCCGCACCGTTAGGACCGAGGAATCCGAGTATTTCGCCGTCGTTCACCGTGAATGAAAGGTCATCGACAGCTTTTTTCGCGCCGTACTGTTTTGTAAGGTTGCGAACTTCTATCATTTGGCAACAGCCGCCTTTCGTGAAATTATATAATTGCCCGAAACAGTTCGGTATACAATTTTATCAGCCTATTGTGTTTATTTTGTGACAAAATGTTAAAATTTGCTCGTATATAATAATTATGAAAAATTACGACAATTTCTCTATTGCTTTCTTAATTCTGGAAATGCTGTCATTCTTCCCCAGAATAGCCGCAAGTTCGATCCCGCCGCCGGGAGTAAGCGCTTTTCCCGAAAGCGCCGCACGCATGGGCAGAAGCATCCAGCCGTTCTTAACGCCCTGCTTTTCAATTTCCGCAAAAACAGCACCGTGTATCTTTTCCTCGTTCCAGTCGCTTTCGGGAATGTTTTCCAGAACGGGCAGAACGGAAGTCAGCGCGGAAAGCGAAGTTTCAGGCGTGGTTTTCATTTTCTTGTTGAAGAAAAGCTCGTTTTCGTAGTCGGGAAGCTTGTCTATGAAATCCACCTTTTCGGGAATTTCCGTCAGAAGTTCCGTTCTCGGCTGCAAAGTCTTTACCAGTTCGTCAATGTCAATGTCCTCCCGCTTGCAGGTCTGTCTTATATAGGGAAGCGCGGCGGCTTTGAACTCTTCATGAGAAATTTTCCTGAGCCACTCGCCGTTTATCGCTTTCATTTTTACGGGATCGAATATTGCGGGGGATTTTGAAAGTCCGCTTATATCAAATTCTTCTATAAGCTCGTCCAGTGAGAATATCTCGTTCTCGCCCTTTGGCGCCCAGCCGAGGAGCGCGATATAATTCAGTATCGCGGGAATATAGAAGCCCTTTTCAACAAAATCCCCGAAATACGCGTCTCCCTCACGTTTGGAAAGTTTGTGAGTCGCGTCGCGCATAATGCGTTCAACGTGGATATATGTGGGAATTTCCCAGCCGAAAGCCTCGTAAAGCAGGTTATATTTCGGCGTGGAGGAAAGATATTCATTTCCGCGTATAACGTGAGTTATCCCCATAAGATGGTCGTCAACGACATTGGCAAAATTATATGTGGGCATTCCGTCCGCCTTTAAAAGTATCTGATCGTCAAGGTCGGCATTGGGAACGGTAATATCCCCGTAAAGTTCGTCATGGAAAGTGGTTGTGCCGTCAAGCGGAACTTTCTGGCGTATAACGTATGGCGTTCCCGCCGCAAGAAGTTTTTCAACCTCCTCTTTGGGAAGATCGCGGCAGTGTCTGTCATATGTGGGAGTTATGCCCTTTGCCGCTTGTTCCGCGTGAACTTGCTCCATACGTTCCTTGGTGCAGAAACAGTAGTATGCGTGACCCGTTTCCACAAGCTTTTCGGCATATTCCTTGAATATCCCCATACGCTCCGACTGAATGTAAGGACCCACAGGACCGCCGATGTCGGGTCCTTCGTCCCACTTTAATCCGCAGGCTTTCAGGGTGTTGTAGATAACGTCCGTTGCGCCTTCGACGTAACGTCCCTGATCGGTGTCCTCAATACGAAGAATGAACTTTCCCCCGTATTTTTTTGCAATGATATAAGTATACAGCGCCGTCCGCAGGTTTCCTATATGCATAAATCCCGTAGGACTTGGCGCGAACCGCGTTCTGATGTTTTCGGTCTTCATAATATCCTTCTTTCCGAATTATTTATTTTTTACGCCGGGATACCCGACTTGAAGCATCATTCTTGCCGACTCGGTATCCTGTGCGATCTGCGCTTTAAGTTCGTCCGTTCCCGAAAATTTTCTTTCGGGGCGGATAAATTCCACAAGCGAAACTTTTGCAGTTTCTCCGTAAAGATAGCCGCCCGGGAAATCAATTATGTATGTTTCCGCAAGCGGCGCTTCACTGCCAACGGTGGGTTTTACGCCGATGTTTGTAACGCTTCCGTAAATGTTCCCGCCAACTTCCGTTTCGGAGGCGTAAACGCCGAACCTCGGTTTTATCTGGCGTTTGGGAATATACTGGTTTATGGTGGGAAAATCAAGCGTCCGCCCAAGCTGTCTGCCGTAAACAATAGGAAGCCTGAATGCAAACTTTGACCCAAGCAAGCGGTTTGCCTCGCTTATTTCTCCGTTTCCGATAAGTTTTCTTATGGACGTTGAGGAAATTTTCTCTCCGCCTTCGGAAATTTCGGGAACGGTGATAAGTTTTATGCCGCGCTTCCTGCACATTTCCGCAAGTTCGGAAACTCCGCAGCAAGCGTTTTTCCCGAATCGGAAATCCTCGCCGCAGACCGCGATTTTTGCCGAAAATTTATCGCAAAGCACAAGTTCGGTGAATTCTTCCCCCGATAGGTCGCGGAAGTTCATGAAATCGGGGGAATAGATGTATTTTACACCCAATCTGCCGATAATATCAAGCTTCATTTCCCGAGAAAATATATATTCCACGCCCGAACCGCTCTCGCCTTTTGAAGTGACCGTCTGGGTATCAAAAGTAAAGACCGCAGGTTTCACCCCGGGAATACTTTCAGCCGCTTCCACGGCTTTTCCTATGACTGCCCTGTGACCGTGATGTACTCCGTCAAAAAGTCCCATCGCCACAGCCGTGTTCCCTTTCGGAACATTATTTGTTCCCGTAAGGTCGATCATAGAACATTACCTCGTTTTATCAGTAAAAATTCTTTTCTATTCGCAGAACGCCGCATTCATTGTCGGGAACGGCAGTTCCGAGGAACTCGCTTTCTCCGAAAACCTTTACCCTCGGCGCGGTCTTGTCAAATTTCAGCCTGTCAAGATCAAGCTTTATGCCGTTACGGTACATTCGCTCCTGCGCGCCTTTAAGGTGCAGTTCGGGAATTTCCCCGAAAACCTTTTCAACGGGTTTCACAAATGGGGAAAAATCTCCGCCTTTTTCGGAAATTTCCTGCAATTTCTCAATGGTAACGCAGTCGGCAAGGGTAAATCCGCAAGCCGAAGTCCGCACAAGCGAAGTCATTATCCCGCCGCAGCCAAGGGCATTGCCGATGTCGTTTATAATGGTGCGGATATATGTTCCCTTTGCGCAGGAAACGGCAAATTTCCCCGTTCCCGACTTTTCGTCATACTCCGTAAGTTCAAGGGAATAAATTTCCGTTTCTCTTGGTTCCCGCTCCACTTCAATGCCTTTCCGAGCCAGTTCGTAAAGCCGCTTTCCGTTTACCGAAACTGCCGAGTACATAGGCGGGATCTGCAATATTTTCCCGCGGAAATTTTTCATTTCCTCCCGGAGCCGCGTTCCCTCGATACCCGAAAAATCCGCCGTTTCCGAAATGTTTCCCGTATCGTCCTGCGTGTCCGAACGGGCGCCGAGACGGAATCCCGCCAGATAGCTTTTGTCTTTATCGGGCAGAATGTCGCATACTTTAGTTGCTTTCCCCACGAAAACGGGAAGAACTCCCGTTGCCATAGGATCAAGAGTCCCGCCGTGTCCGAGACGTTTCATTTTAAGTATCCCGCGGAGTTTTGCAACAACGTCAAAACTGGTAAATCCCGCAGGCTTATCTATGCAGATGATCCCGCAGAGTTCATTGTTTACGCTAACCATAGATCGATACCCAGAAACGGCGCAATTCCCGAAAGAAGCTGCAATTTTATATTTTCGGCATCGCCTTCAAGAGTGCAGCCCGCCGCTTTCACATGACCGCCGCCGCCGAACTTGGCGCAGACAGCGGAAACGTCCACTTCCGAAGCAGAGCGCATGGAAACTTTGAACTTGCCTTTCTCCTTTTCCTTTACAAGGACGCCTATCTGCACGCCTTCGGGCTGAACGGTTATTCCTGCCGTTCCTTCCAATTCTTCCGAAGAAAAGCCTTTCTTTTCCATATCCGCAAGAGTAACAAATGTAATGGTGCATTTATCGTCAAGATAATACTCCATTTCCGAAAGAATATGCTGTTCCGCAATAAGCCTTGCCTTGCTTTTCCTGTCGAAAATATCGCGGTTTATCCGTTCAATATCCACTCCGCAGTCCATAAGTTCAGCCGCGATATTATGGGCAAGCTTTGTGGTATTTCCGTACTTGAAACAGCCTGTATCGGTGGCAATTCCCGTATAGAGACATTCCGCGGCAAGCTTGTCGATCTCTGCGCCCATTTCCGAAAATACGCGGTACAGAACTTCACAGGCGGCGGAAGCATCGGGATAGACAAGCTGTTTCTTAGCATATCCCGTGTTTGAAACATGATGGTCTATGCAAAGATCAACATAATCACCGTACTGCGAAAGCTTTGAACCTAAAAGTTTTGTGTCCGCAACGTCCACCGCCACGATAGTTTCGGGAGAAAACTTCCGCAGCTCGTAATCTTTAAACATAAAACCGTACTTCTTGGGAAATTCGTCCGAGCAAAGTACATTTGCATTCTTGCCCATGTTCCGCAGAATGCGGCAGAGCGAGAACCCCGAACCCACAGCATCGCCGTCGGGACTCTGATGGATCAGGATATAGTAATTGTCATGCTCTTTAAGGAATTCCGCCGTTTCGTTCAAATTTATCTGCATTTTTCCGTATCATGACTCCTTTTTATCACTGTCATCGGTTACTTCTATCCGCCGAAGCATTTCGGAGATCTCGGCGGAATGTTCTATTGAATTGTCTGCAATGAATTTCAGTTCGGGGCATTTTTTCAGGTGCATAACATTTGAAATGCGTTTGCGGATCATTCCCGAAGCGCTTTCAAGACCTTTCACCGCTTCTTTTGCGGCTTCCTCGCCCTCAATGCAGGAAATATACACCTTACAGTGGGAATTATCCCCCGAAAGTTCCGTTCTCACCACGGAAATGAACTTTCCCATAACTCTCGGGTCTTTTATTTCCTCCATTATAAGCCCTGAAATTTCCCGCTTTATATCCTCGGACAACCGTCCATTCTTAAAATTTGGCATCTTTTTAACCTTTCAAATTTAACACTAAACCTTGTTTGACACCGTAATTACGAATTACGCATTACGAATTACGAATTATTCAGGTCGGTATTCTTCCATAACATATGCTTCAAAAATATCGCCCACATGAATGTCGTTGAATTTTTCAAGAGTGATACCGCACTCGTAACCCTCCGCAACTTCCTTTGCGTCGTCCTTGAAACGTTTCAGGCTGGAAAGCTTGTCGTCCGCAATTATTATACCCTCGCGGACTACGCGTATCTCGCAGTTTCTGGTAATTTTACCGCTGAGAACATAAGAACCCGAAACCGTTCCCACGTTGGAAATTTTGTATACCTGACGAACTTCCACGCGTCCGAGTTCAACTTCGCGGAATTTGGGCGCAAGCATACCTTTCATGGCGGTGGTTATTTCTTCTATAGCGTCATAGATAATTCTGTAAAGACGAATGTCCACACCGTCCCTCTCGGCATTGTCCGCCGCAACAGGGTCGGGACGAACGTTGAAGCCTACTATTATGGCGTTTGAAGCGTTTGCAAGCATTACATCGCCCTCGGAAACCGCTCCTACCGCGCCGTGGATAACCTTTACCCGCACTTCGTCATTGGAAAGCTTTTCAAGAGACTGCTTTACTGCTTCCACCGAGCCCTGAACGTCCGCTTTTACAATAATGGGAAGTTCCTTGATCTCGCCCTGTTCTATCTGACTGAACAGGTTATCGAGAGTTACTTTCTGATACTGCTTGAACTGTTCCTGCTTAGCTTCGTGCTTACGCTGATCCACAAGTTCCCTTGCAAGACGTTCGTCCTCAACGGCGTTGAATGTATCGCCCGCGGAGGGAACTTCCGCAAGACCTGTTATCTCAACAGGATAGGAAGGTCCTGCTTCCTTTACCACCTGCCCCTTGTCGTTTGTCATAACTCTTACACGTCCCACGGAAGTACCTGCAATGATAATATCTCCCGTGTGAAGCGTACCATTCTGTACAAGAAGTGTTGCAATAGGTCCTCTGCCCTTGTCAAGACGTGCTTCGATGACCGTACCCTTTGCAAGACGGTTGGGATTTGCTTTCAGTTCGGCAACTTCCGCCACAAGAAGAACATTTTCAAGAAGATCGTCAATGCCCTCTCCCGTTTTCGCGGAAACGGGAACGCAGATAACATCGCCGCCCCATTCCTCGACTACAAGGTCGTATTCGGTAAGCTGCTGCTTTATCGCATCGGGATTTGCGCCTTCTTTATCCATCTTGTTTATTGCAACGATAATGGAAACTCCCGCCGCTTTTGCGTGGTTTATAGCTTCAATAGTCTGAGGCATGATACCATCGTCCGCGGCAACTACAAGAATTGCAATATCCGTAATGGACGCGCCCCTTGCACGCATTGAAGTGAACGCTTCATGACCCGGAGTATCAAGGAAGGTTATCTCCTTGCCCTTGCAGGTAACTCTGTAAGCACCGATATGCTGCGTGATTCCGCCCGCTTCGGTGGAAGTTACGTTTGAATTTCTTATCTTGTCAAGAAGTGAAGTTTTGCCGTGGTCAACGTGTCCCATTACAACAACTACGGGAGCGCGTTCAACGCCTTCGCCGTCGTCGTCAGAATCGTCTATAAGACGCTCCTCAATGGTGATGATAACTTCTTTCTCCACCTTTGCACCAAGTTCTTCGGCAACAAGTGAAGCGGTATCAAAGTCGATCACCTGATTGATGGTACACATTTCACCAAGCTGCATAAGCTTCTTGATAACTTCCGTTGCCGTAACTTTCAGTCTTGCGGCAAGTTCGGAAACGACTATCTCGTCGGGGATAAGGACTTTGAGCTGCTGCTTTCTTGCTCTTTCCAGTTCCAGACGGCGGAGCTTCTCGGTCTCTGTTTCCTTCTTGTTGGAATACTGCTGGCTCTTTCTCTGCTGAGACTTCTGAGTAAGTTTCTGCTTCTTGGAGAAATTGTCCTTCTTGCGGTTTTCCCTGCCTGAAGCGTTCGCCATGTTGTCGTACTTTTCGTTGTACTTATCCATTTCAACATAGGAACCTCTTGTATCAACAGTGTGAATTTTCTGATCCACAACAGCCGCCGCATCTCCGAACTTTACGTCCAGTTTCTTCTTGTTGGACTGCTGTTCGGAAGGCTTATTATCCCTGTGTTTCTGATCCTTATTTTTCTTCTGCTCGCTGTTTTTGAGCGCCTGAGCCGCATTGAAGCGGTCGTTCTTATCGACTTTATTCTGCGGAACAGGCTTTGGCAGCGGTTTGTTTTCCGTCTTTTGGGAAGATTTCTCCTGCTTTTTATCCTGTTTCTTCTGCTCATTTGCAGGCTTTTCCGCTTTTTCTGTCTTAGGCTTTTCGGAAACGTTCTCCGATTTTCCCTTGACTTCTGCTTTTTCGGGAGCAGCTTCCTTCTTCTTTGCAGGTTTCTTTTCGGTCTTGGGCTTTTCTTCCTTGACCGCAGGCTTGTCGTTCCTTGTGGCGAAATATTCGTCAAAGGACTTTACCTGATTATTCTGTGAAAAATGTTCAAGAATATAATTCACCTCATCGGTTTCCAGAGAAGCCGCGGGCTTTTTGGAAATATCAAGTTTTTCCTTGAGAAAATCCGATAGCTGCTGACCTGTGATACCCAGATCTTTAGCCATTTCGGTAATTTTTATCTTAGGCGTTTTTGCTGTACTCATGTAATGTATACCCTCCGTTTTAATCGTTTTCCGGATCGCCGCTGTTTGCCGTTTCTATGATCCCGAGAGCCTTTTTTGCAAATCCCTCTCCGCACACGGTAAACACACCCGCTCTTTTTCCTAAATGCATATGTGCGTCATCAAGAGTAATTTCCGATCTTGCGGTCGGAACGTTTTTCCTCTCCGCAAAGAACCGCACTTCCTTTTCTGTTTTCGGGGAAATATCCGCCGCCGTTATGACCGCGCGGGCTTTTCCCGAAGCAAGAGCTTCCTTCATGGGATCGAACCCCAGTTCAAGCTGACCCGCTTTGCGGCATATCGTCAGCAGATCCATAAGCTTACCCATCGCCCGTCAGCTCCTTTTCAAGGGAATCGTAAATTTCCTCGGAGATCCGACAGGAAAAAGCTTTTTCCAGCCGCTTTGATTTCCGCGCTTTTTTGAAACATTCCGCGCTTCGGCAGATATACGCCCCTCTGCCCGCTTTTTTGCCCGTAAGATCAAGGGAGATCTCGCCTTCGGGAGACTTTACCGCGCGGATAAGTTCTTTCTTTGGCTTCATTTCTCCGCAGCCGAGACACATTCTCATCGGTATCTTTCTGACCGCCATATGCCCACTTCCTTATTCTATGGGATTTTCGGGCTTGATGTCTATTCTGTAACCCGTAAGTCTTGCGGCAAGCTTGGCATTCTGACCGCGGTTTCCGATAGCAAGCGAAAGCTGATTATTTGGAACTACCACCGTGCAGCACTTCTGCTCGCCTTCCTCTATATCAACGCTCAGCACCTCCGCAGGTGCAAGAGCATTTGCAATGAATATCTTGGGATCTTCGTCATAAACGATAATATCTATCTTTTCGCCTTTGAGTTCGTTGACGATATTCCCGATACGGCTGTGCTTAGGACCTATGCAGGCGCCTACGGGATCGACGTTCTTATCCTTTGACCAGACCGCTATTTTCGTTCTTGAACCCGCTTCACGGGAGATGGACTTTACTTCCACCGTTCCGTCGTAAATTTCGGGTATCTCCAGTTCAAAAAGACGTTTTACAAGATCCTTGTGAGTTCTTGAGACCTTTACCATCGGTTTTCTTTCGGGATTTATAATATCCGAGATGTAAAGTTTTACAACATCGCCTTCTTTAAGGACTTCGCCGGGGATCTGTTCATTTTTGTAAAGATAAACTTCGTTCTTGTCAATGGTAAGAGTGGCGTTGCCGCTTTCGGGTTCGATGCGCTGAACAGTTGCGGAAACGGCTTCATGGACTTTGTCGCTGAAACGGTTTATATACTGTTCTCTTTCAAAAGTCTTGATCTCTGTGCGGATAGCCTGCTTGGCGTTCTGGGCTGCAACACGTCCGAACTTTGCAGTGGAGAGCTTATACTCGATAATATCGCCGTCCTTGACAGGGTGACCGGTATACGCTTCCGCTTCCTCAACGAGAATTTCGCTCATATCCACGGGGAGCATATCCACGGCAGTGCGCATAAGTATAACTTCAAAAATTTCATTTTCGGGATCAATGTCCACTCTGAAATCCTCACAATCGGGATATTCTTTCTTTACCGCTCTTGAAATGCCCTGTTTTATTTTCTCCACCAGCAGATCCATGGGAATGCTGTTTTCCTCCGCAAGAAGCCTGAGCGCTTCAAAAAATTCTGTATTCATTTTTATAAATTCCTCCATTCATTAATTCGTAATGCTTAATGCGTAATGCGTAATTCCGGCAAATTGATAATTACGCATTACGAATTGCGAATTACGCATTATTTTCAAAAAGTTCTTCCGTATCATCGTCATAAAGACGGATAAAAGCAGTATCGGAAAGTTTTATGTCCCTGTCACCGTCCTCGGTAATTACCGAAACAACGCCGTCATTGAATCCTTTCAGAACGGCAATAAACTCTTTCAGTCCGTCCGTTTCGCGGATATACCGTATCCGCACGGGACATTCGAGGAACTCCTCAAAATGTTCCTTTCTTTTCAGTTCGCGTCCCAGCCCGGGAGAACCCACTTCAAGCATATAATTCTGCTCAATGGGGTCGGCTTTGTCCAGAGCCTCCGAAAGCGGACGCGTCATTGCTTCGCAGTCGTCCATGCTGAGTCCGCCGTCCTTGTCGATAAGCACACGCAGATACCACATTGCGCCTTCTTTTTCAAAGGTGACGTCCCAGATCTTCAATCCGAGACTGTCGGCAATGGGTCTTGCCAGTTCATAGACTGCCGAAACGGTATTTCCGCCTTTAGCCATTTTATCTATCCTTTCATTTATTATTGAACAGTTTCAGAAAATCATCGGGAAGAATGGCAGGAATATCACTGTTCTGAAAATCCTTGATATTCCTTGTAACAATATAGTCAGCTGAAAAGTCCTTGGCACATTCCATTTGCAGACAATCCTCAACATCGTTAAATTTATCGTTTTCAAGTGCTGAAATTAATTTTGCACTGTCAACACCTATCACTGTAATTATTTTACAAAGATCTTTCAAAGTATATCGTAATACTTCAGGCAACATACTTTTACGAAGTATATAAAAAGCATTGGTCACGGAATGAGCCGCTACACAGCCTTCTACTCTTTTTTCTGTACATAAGCTCATTATTTCAACAGCATTTTCATAAAAGTCTGGTCTGGCAGCGTAAAAATCAATAAGGATATTTGTATCTACCAATATTCTCATTCACCATATTTTCCTTTCCTATATTCTTCCAGTTCTTTTTTTTCGTCAAGATCGGGAATGTATCTGCATACGCTTTTCATTCTTTCAAATGCCGCTCTGCGTTCTTCCATTTCGCCATTACTTTCATCAGCAGGATAAATTATCCCAAAATATGCAATAAACCTGTCAAGTTCCACATCGGAGAACCGTTTCAGAATGCTTATTGCCTGTTCCTGTTTGCTCATATACCCTTTCCTTTCATGTTTTCACAACACAAAAGACCGGAGCTTTCCGGTCTTTTGCAGCAATATTATGATGATATTGATATTATACCACACTTTTCCCCGGATTGCAAGCATTTTTTGAAATTTTTCTTCAATTTTTCCGGATATACAATACAAAACCGTCGGCAGATATTCCGCCGACGGTTAAATACTATCTTATATGGGAGAATTAATATGCAACACCCTGCCACTTCATAGCATCGGCAACTTTCAGGAAGCCTGCGATGTTTGCACCCATAACAAGGTTGCCCTCGTGACCGTATTCCTTGGAAGCGTTGTATGCGTTGTGGAAGATATTTACCATAATGGTCTTAAGCTTAGCATCAACTTCATCGAATGTCCAGCTGAGTCTCTCGCTGTTCTGGGACATTTCCAGACCGGAAGTTGCAACACCGCCTGCATTTGCAGCCTTTGCAGGTCCGAAGAGAATTCCCGCTGCCTGGAATTTTTCTATTGCTTCAGGAGTTGAAGGCATATTTGCGCCTTCTGCAACAGCCATTACGCCGTTCTTGATAAGAGCGTCTGCGGAAGCACCGTCAATTTCATTCTGTGTAGCGCAGGGAAGAGCAATATCGCACTTGATGGTCCAGATACCGCTGCAGCCTTCTGTGTAAGTTGCGCCCTGAACTCTGTTGACATATTCCTTGATCCTGCCTCTTTCAACTTCCTTGATCTGCTTAACAACATCAAGATTGATTCCGTTAGGATCATAGATATAGCCGTTGGAATCGGAGAGAGCCACTACCTTTGCGCCAAGCTGTGTAGCTTTCTGTGTAGCGTAGATAGCAACGTTGCCCGAACCGGAAATTACAACTGTCTTGCCCTTGAAGCTTTCTTTCTTCATGCAGTTGAGCATTTCTTCTGTGAAGTAGCAAAGACCATAACCTGTAGCTTCTGTTCTTGCGAGAGATCCGCCGTAGGAAAGTCCCTTACCTGTGAGGACGCCTGTGAACTCGTTGCGGAGTCTCTTATACTGACCGAACATATAACCGATCTCTCTTGCGCCTGTTCCGATGTCGCCTGCGGGAACGTCGGTATCAGCGCCGATATGCTTGGAAAGTTCTGTCATAAAGCTCTGGCAGAAAGCCATAACTTCTCTGTCAGACTTACCCTTGGGGTCGAAGTCGGAACCGCCCTTACCGCCGCCCATAGGCAGACCTGTAAGGCTGTTCTTGAATATCTGCTCAAAGCCGAGGAACTTGATGACCGAAGCGCAAACAGAGGGGTGAAGTCTCAGACCGCCCTTGTAAGGACCGATAGCGGAGTTGAACTGGCAGCGATAGCCGCGGTTTACCTGAACGTTGCCCTTGTCGTCTACCCATGAAACTCTGAACTGGATAAATCTTTCAGGCTCAACGATCCTGTCGATAATGCCGTTTGTTTCGTAGGACTTATCCTTTTCAACTACGGGTTCAAAGGATTCCAGAACTTCTCTTACCGCCTGAAGAAACTCTTTTTCTCCGGGATTTCTCTTTTCTACCTTTTCGTACACGCCTTTAAGGTACTCGTTTTTAAACGCCATTGTTTAAATCCTCCCATATTAAATTTTAAAATTTTACACTGCGGAAAAACACTTCCGCAAAATACAATACTATTATACACTATCGTGATAAAATTTGCAAGAGTTTTTTGAAAAAAATCCAAAAATCCGAAAAATTTGCAAATAAACCAAATTGTTTCAAGAATTTTGAAAGATACATTTCATAAAAAATCAAAACCGCCGCTCCGGAAATTCCGAAGCGGCGTGTTTTACGGTACATTATTTGATTATCTCTATATTCCCTAACAGCGGAATGCCTTTACGTATGCCCGAATTTGCATTTACGGCATTCAGAATTGCAAACACAAGCCCCGCGATTCCGATAAATATGCCGATAACGATAAATGAAGTCAAACCCGCAACAACGTCACACAAAAACAGCAGCAGGCACTGATTTGCATAGTATCTTCCGTATGGGGAATTCGGACAGGCTACCAGTGGAAGAAAGAACATAAACGGAACAAAAATTATAAGTATGCAGGTAAGCAGCACAATGGTCTTGTTCTGCTCCACATCGCCCTGCTCAAAATATTCTTCGTTCATAAAATTATTCTCCTTTCGGGAATCACTTTATAACTCTTATCTTAATTACGCTGTCAACGGCGGCAAGCTTATTCACAATATCGTCGGTAATATTTCCCATAGCGTCAAGCATTGTGTAAGCATAGTCTTTCTTGGACTTGCTTACCATGTTCTCGATATTGATGTTCAGGTCGCCGAGAACGGAAGTCAGCTTGGAGATAACATCGGGGATATTCTTGTGCATAACGCATATCTTCGTTCCCGCAGCTTCCATTTCCGCGTTGGGGTAGTTTACGGAATTGACGATATTTCCCTTTTCCATATACTCAACAAGTTCGTTTGCAGCCATAACAGCGCAGTTGTCCTCCGATTCCTCGGTGGAAGCGCCAAGGTGCGGGATCGCAATAACGCCCTCCATATTGGCAGTTTTCTCGTTGGGGAAATCGGTGATATAGCGGCGGACTTTACCCGATTTGAGAGCGGCTTCCATAGCGTCGTCGTCAACAAGTGTATCACGGGCAAAGTTCATGATGATAACGCCGTCTTTCATCATGGCGATGGTGTCGGCATTTATCATATGCTTTGTATTTACGTTGGGATCGTCATTTACAACAAGAGGAGTATGGAGAGTGATATAGTCGGAATTCTTGAAAATTTCCTCTCTTGTCTTTACTCTCTCGATGTTTTCGGAAAGGTGCCATGCAGCGTCAATGGAGATATACGGATCGCAGCCCAGAACTCTCATTCCGAGATTTACGGCAGCGTTTCCGAGAGGACCTCCGATAGCGCCCAGACCGATGATACCGAGAGTCTTGCCCTTTATCTCCGTTCCTGCGAACTGTGACTTGTTTTTCTCAACGCTTTTTGCAATATCGGGATCGGCTTTATTTGCCTGTACCCAGTTTGCGCCGCCGATAACGTCTCTTGAAGCAAGGATCATGCCTGCAAGAGCAAGTTCCTTAACGCCGTTTGCGTTTGCGCCGGGGGTGTTGAAAACAACTATGCCCTGTTCCGCGCATTTATCAACGGGGATATTGTTTACGCCTGCGCCCGCTCTTGCAATTGCAAGAAGATTAGGAGCAAATTCCATATCGTGCATTTTAGCACTGCGGACCATTATCGCATCGGGGTTTGCAACATCGTCGGCAACGGTGTATTTAGCCTTGTCGAAAATGTCCGTGCCGCATTTTGCGATCTTGTTGAGTGTCTGTATATTGAACATTTCTATTACCTGCTTTCAGAATAATTTTTTATTTTTCAATTGAAAAACCTATGGTATCGTCAATAAATTCCGGAGTGACTACCGGCTTGCCGTCCTTGTCAAGAAGAACGGTAAGTCCGCCGGCGTATCCCTCGTTATAAATAATATAATTCACGCCTGTTGCAGTATCAACAGCTATTCTGTATTGGGGTGATAATCCCTGTGAATATATTATCCTGAATCTTTCCGGCTTCTTTGCCATAGGTTATTTCCTCCGTTCGGTCATTTTTCGGCGGAATGATCTCAGCCGTTTTCTTTCTCGAACTTCTTCATGAATTCAACAAGCTTTTCAACGCCCTCAATAGGCATAGCGTTGTAGATGGAAGCTCTCATGCCGCCCACAGTTCTGTGACCTTTCAGGTTCTCAAAGCCCGCAGCCTTGGATTCCTTGACAAACTTAGCGTCAAGTTCTTCATTTCCCGTGATGAAGGGAACGTTCATAAGCGAACGGTCTTTCTTTTCAACTGTGCCTTTGAAGAGTTTGCTCTCGTCAAGATAGTCATAGAGGATCTTGGCTTTCTTCTCGTTGTGAGCCTTCATAGCTTCAAGACCGCCCATTTTCTTTATCCACTTGAACACCTTGCCGCAGATATAGATACCGTAGCAGGGAGGTGTGTTGTAAAGGCTGTCGTTATCAGCCTGAGTTTTCCATTTCAGCATGGTGGGAGTGCCGGGGAGAACGTCGTCTCTGATAAGATCTTCACGGATAATTGAAATTACAACGCCCGCAGGACCTACGTTCTTCTGAACGCCGCCGTAGATAACGCCGTATTTTGTAACGTCAACGGGTTCGGACAGGAAGCAGGAAGAAACGTCCGCAACAAGGTCTTTGCCCTTTGTGTTGGGGAGCTGCCAGAACTTTGTTCCGTAAATGGTGTTGTTCTCGCAGATATAAACATAGTCCGCGTCCTCTGGAATATCCAGATCGGAGCAGTCGGGGATATAAGAGAAAGTTTTATCCGCGGAAGAAGCAACTGCAACGGCTTCACCGAAGATCTGAGCTTCCTGATAAGCTTTCTTAGCCCACTGACCTGTGATGATGTAAGCAGCTTTCTTATTCTTCATAAGGTTCATGGGGACAGCTGCAAACTGCTGTGAAGCTCCTCCCTGAAGGAACAGCACCTTGTAGTTGTCGGGGATCTTCATAAGGTCGCGGATATCCTTTTCCGCTTCCTTGATTATCTCGTCATAAGCCTTGGAGCGGTGGGACATTTCCATAACGGACATACCCGTTCCCTTATAGTCCAGCATTTCATCTGCTGCTTCTTTGAGAACTTCCTCCGGCAGAACAGCCGGACCTGCGCTGAAATTGTAAACTCTTGACATTTTCAAGACCTCCTGAAATATATTTTGGATCAAAAAATACTCAAATATAGTTAATTATAGCATTTTTTCAAATAAAAGTCAAGGCGGCGCGGAATAATTCTGAAATTATATCTTTATTACAATAAAACAGCACAATAAATGTGCAATTTGCCAATATCCGACACATAATAAGTATCACCGCACAGACCCGTGCGGTGATGTTCTTATATCTTTTCTATCTTTGCATAATTCGCCATAAGCTTCTTCGTTCCCACGCTGTCAAACGCAACTTCAAGAAGTGCGTCATTGCTTATTTTCTTAACGGAGATCACAGTTCCTTCTCCGAATGTGCCGTGCTTTACCCTGTCGCCTATCGAAAGTTCGATCGTGTTCTTTGCGGCTTTTACCATTCCCGCAGCAGCGTTTTTAAGATAATTTTCCGATCGGGAATATAAAGTGCGTCCCGCTTCTGCGTGTGCGGAAACGGTGCTGTCTATCTTCTCCACAAGTTCTTCGTCTATCTCTTTTGCAAATTCCGATACCGCGTTCCTGCTTGTAGACCCGAAAAGCTGTCTCTGCGCCGCATGGGTTATGTAAAGCTTCTTCTTTGCACGCGTTATGGCAACATATGCAAGGCGGCGCTCCTCTTCCATGCTTTCTTCGCTGTCCATGCTCCTTATTCCCGGGAATATGCCGTCCTCCGCTCCCACAATAAACACAATGGGGAACTCCAGTCCCTTTGCGCTGTGGACGGTCATCATAGAAACTACATCGTCTGTATCGTTGAGCCTGTCAATATCTGTGTAAAGGCTTATTTCTTCAAGGAATCCCGAAAGCGACGCTTCTTCGCCGTTGGCTTCTTCATATTGCGACATGGTGGTTTTCAGTTCGCTTATGTTTTCGAGCCGTCCTTCGCCTTCATCGCCGAGTGCCTTCATGGCGTTTGCATAGCCTGTTTTGTCAAGTATCTCATCCAGCAGATCTTCTAATGAATTTCCTTCCGCAAAATCGCTTAATTCCGTAAAAATATCCGCCGCCTTTTCAAGGACTTTTGCTTTTTTGGCAAGTATCGGATAATCCGCACAGTTCCGCATAACTTCCACGGGAGTCATATCCAGATCGATCGACATCTGTTCTATAAGCGCGGCAGTTGCTTCACCTATGCCCCGCTTCGGTTCATTTATTATCCGCCTGAATCTGAGCATATCCCTGCTGTTGTCTATCACCGAAAGATATGCGACCATATCCTTTATTTCCTTGCGTTCATAGAAACGCAGTCCGCCTATTACCCTGTAGGGTATGCCGCTTCTTGTGAACGCTCTTTCAAGGCTGTTGGACTGGGCGTTCATGCGGTAAAGGATCGCATGATCCTTATACGAGCCGCCGTTTTTAACATCTTCAAGTATAACATCGGCAACATATGCGGCTTCGGCTGTTTCGTCAAAAGCCTTATAGCGGGTGATCCTGTCTCCGCTTCCCATGGACGTCCAGAGTTTTTTGCTTTTTCTTGAAATGTTGTTTGAGATCACCGAGTTTGCGGCATCAAGGATATTCCCCGTAGAACGGTAATTCTGTTCAAGCTTTATGACTTTTGCATTTTCAAACTGTTCCTCAAAGCTTAGAATGTTCTTCACCGTTGCCCCGCGGAAGCTGTATATCGACTGGTCGTCATCGCCCACAACGCATATATTCCCGTGCTTTTCCGAAAGCATGGAAACAAGTTCATACTGGGCAATATTTGTATCCTGATATTCGTCCACCATAACATATTTGTAAAGGTTCCTGTAATGATCCAGAACATCGGGTTCGCGGCGGAAAAGTTCAACAGTCAGTCTGATAATATCGTCAAAATCAAGGGCGTTGGAATCTTTCAGCCGCTGCTGATAGAGTTTATAAAGCTTTGCAATATTCTCCATGCGGTAATCGCCCTTTGCGTCCGCTTCAAAGCGGAACTGATCTATAAGCTTGTCCTTTGCGGAAGATATTATCCCCAGCACCGACTTGCAGGGGAAAGCCTTATCGGAAAGTCCCAATGGTTCATAGCAGCTTTTCATGAGCCGTTGGCTGTCGTCGCTGTCGTAGATGGTAAAATCCGACGAATAGCCCTCAAGGTTATGTATTTCCCTTCTGAGTATCCTTACGCAGGCGGAATGGAAAGTTGCCGCACAGATGTTGAGAGCGTCCTCGCCGAGCATGGCTTCAAGGCGGGCTTTCAGCTCGCCTGCGGCTTTATTCGTAAAGGTTATTGCAAGGATATTCCACGGCTTTACCCTGTCGCAGGATACAATATCCGCAAGATGTGAGACAACGGCTTCATCGCGGCTTCCGTCATAATTCATGAGAAATTCGATATCGCTTCCGGAAATATCGGCAGGGCAGTTTTCGTCCATATACGCATTGCCGAACCTGACCATATTTGCGACTCTGTTTACAAGCACCGATGTTTTGCCGCTTCCCGCTCCCGCAAGCACAAGCACGGGACCTTTCACCGTGAAAACGGCTTCCTTCTGCTTATCGTTAAGTTTTTCAAAATATTTTTCAAGTGCTTTTCTTTTAGCTTCAACAAAATTATTTTTCAACGGCATTTTTACCCTCCAAAAGATATGTATAACACATTATACCACATTTCCCGATAAATTTAAAGCAAATATTTGAATTTTTAACATTTTTATAATAATTGAAAACGCCCGTTTCCGCAGAATGGAAACGAGCGCTTATTTTCTAATGATGTCTCTTGCGGACTCCGCCATGGTTCCCGCGCGTCCTGCCGCGGCTGTCATAGCTGCCCTTTGAATAATGCCTGTCATCTGATCTGCGGCGCGGAGCATTTTCATCGAACCGATGCTGTTCTTTGCCCGATACGCCTTCAAATGTTCTGACCTTTATCCTGCTGCCGTTGATCTTTGTGCCGTTCATAGAAGTAATAATATGTTCCTTCTCATTTTCGGGGATCTCAACGGTGGTGAAACTGTCGTAAATATCTATCTTTCCGAAACTTTTTCCGGGAAGTCCCGTTGTTTCCGCAAGCGCGCCGAGAATAAAGTTAGGAGCGATCTTGTTCTGTCTGCCAACGGAAATTTCTATCCGCGCAACTCCCCTGCCTTTTTCCCTTTCGGCGTGATCTATATTGAACTCGGGAACAGCGGCAGTCTCCTTTGAAATGCGCATACCCAGAAGTGCGGCGGCTACTCTTTCCGCTGAATATCCCTGAGCTTCAAGCTCCGCGATATTTGCGGAAAACCTGTCATATTTGCCCGAATCCGCACGCCGCTTGATCTTCTCGGTAAGGGCGGATATTTTTGCCGCCGAAACTTCATCGCGGGTGGGGATCTCACGCCTTTCTATGTGCGCTTTGGTGTATTTTGCAATTTCCCGCAGTTCTCCCGCCTGACGCCTTCCGCTTATAATAGTATAAGCCGCGCCTTTCTTTCCCGCTCTGCCTGTTCTGCCTATGCGGTGGATATAGTACTCTATATCCTGCGGTATATCGTAATTGAAAACAGCGTCCACATTGTCTATGTCTATGCCTCTTGCCGCAACATCGGTGGCAATGAGGATATTTATCCTTCCGCTTTTAAATGCGTTCAGCACCTGCATTCTGCCTGACTGCTTCATATCTCCGTGAAGCCCCGCCGCTCTGAAACCTTTTGAAACAAGCTGCTCGGAAAGTTCGTCAACCATGCACTTTGTGTTGCAGAATATCATAGCAAGATTTGGTTCATAAGCTAAAAGCAGCATACAAAGCGCATCGGTCTTTCTTCCCATGGGAACACTGAAATAATACTGATCCACGCTTTCGACCGTGCGGGACTTCTGCTCCGCTCCCACAACTATCGGGGAACGCTGATAACGCTCGGTTATAGCCATTATCTGTTCGGGCATGGTGGCGCTGAAAAGCACGGTCTGGCGTTCATCGGGAACAAATCCGAGGATCGTTTCTATATCCTCGCGGAAACCCATATTCAGCATTTCGTCCGCTTCGTCAAGGACTACCGTGCGGATATTTTCAAGCTTTAAAGTTCCGCGGCTTATGTGATCCATTACCCGTCCCGGAGTGCCGACAACTATCTCCGCGCCTTTTCTTAGCTGAGCGATCTGCTTTTCAATGTCCGCTCCGCCGTAGACTGCGCAGGTATGTACCCACGGCATGAACGCGGAAAATTTTCTTATCTCTCCGCAGATCTGGAGCGCAAGTTCTCTTGTGGGGCAAAGTATAAGCGTCTGAACTTTTCCGCGCATGGATCTGTCGATACTGTCCACAGCGGGCAGTCCGAAAGCGGCTGTTTTTCCCGTTCCGGTGTGGGAACGTCCTATAACGTCCTTGCCTTCCAGAAGGAGCGGTATGGTTTTTGACTGGATCTCGGTAGCTTCCTCAAAGCCCATTTGCGAAGCGGCTCTGACGGCTTCTTCCGACAATCCCAATTCCGAAAAAAGCATAGTATTTCCCTTTCGTATTATGTCGGAGCGGTCTGTTCCGACGTAGATGATTTTTAGTGCGAATAATAGAATGAATTGTATTCTTAAAATGTAAGGTATAATTATATCACGTTATCCGTCATTTTGTCAAGGTAATTATTGTATTGATTTGCTATATTTTTTATGGCATTTATTTGAATAATTTACATATTTTTACATATTACATATAGCTTTTTATCACGGACATCTCACAAACTTTTATCCGATTTTAACACAGTTTTAACATTAATATTGTAAAATCAGAATATCAATTTATCCCAAAAAAGGAGGTATCGGCTTGGAAAAACCAAAATACCGGCATGAATTCAAACACCGCATAAATATGTCCGACTTTCTCTGTCTTACGTCAAAGATCGGCTTGATAGCTGCTCCCGATGAGCATATGAAAGGCGATTCCTATTTTATAAGGAGCCTTTATTTTGACAGCTTCAACGACAGGGCTTTGCGCGAGAAATTGGACGGCATAAACAGGCGGGAAAAGTTCCGCATACGCTTTTATGACATGGACGACAGCTTTATCCGCCTTGAAAAGAAATCCAAGGACAACGGACTTTGCCTGAAACGTTCCGCAAAGCTTTCAAAGGAACAGACCGAAATGATCCTATGCGGAAAATATGATTTTCTTGCGGAAACGGACGAGCCGCTTCTGAAAGAGTTCTACATAAAACTCTGTTCCGAACAGCTCCGCCCGAAACTGATAGTTGACTACCGCAGGAAAGCATATGTTTACCCGTTCGGGAATGTGCGGGTAACTTTCGACTATGAAATTTCATCTTCGGGAGATGTGAACAGCTTTTTTAACGCCCGTGACGGTTCACTTCCCGTTCCCGAAGAAATCATCATGGAAATAAAATACGACGAATTCCTGCCCGGAATAATCGCGGATATAACACATCTTTCCGCAAGGCAGAGCGGCTCTTTTTCAAAATACGCCGCAGGCAGATACATTTAATGATCAGGCTATATCACAGCATTTTACCTTTTTTTAATAAAAAATTATATTTTTAGAGTTGAGAGTTAAGAGTTGAGAGTTGAGATTTAGTACGTTAAAAACTAATATAAAGTTAGTCATTCTTTCAAGGCTGTGGAATGCGAAACTCTCCTCTTAAAAAACACTCTGCAAGAGAGAGCGTTCATCTAAAATCAATTTATGTTGTGACATAGCAAATAATAAAAAATAAGGAGTTTTTATCATGACTTTCAAAGATATTTTTAAATCAAGTTTTTTAGAGAATGTAAGCAGTTTTTCATTTACCGACGTGCTTATTGCAATGCTTGTTTCCTTTGCGCTGGGACTGTTTATTTACGCAGTTTATAAAAAGACTTTCCGCGGCGTTATGTACAGCAGTTCTTTCGGAGTTTCGCTTATGGCGATGTGCCTTATAACAACGCTGATAATCCTTGCGGTAACGTCAAATATCATACTTTCCCTCGGTATGGTCGGCGCGCTTTCGATCGTACGTTTCCGTACGGCGGTAAAAGAACCCCTCGACATTGCGTTCCTGTTCTGGGCGATTTCCGCGGGCATAGTTACAGGCGCGGGACTTATCCCTCTTGCGGTGATAGGTTCGGTATTTATAGGAATAATTCTTGTAATTTTCGCAAATGCAAGATCTTCCGATACGCCGTATATTGCAGTTATTAGCTGCGAAAATGAAAATGCCGAACAGGTGGCTATGGATATTCTGAAAAACAATACCAAAAAACATCAGATAAAATCCAAGACCGTCACCGCCGCAGGGATCGAACTTATGATAGAAGTCAAACTTGCGGACAGTTCTTCAAAAGTCTGCAATATGCTTTCCGGTACAGAGGGAATTTCCAAAGCCGCGCTTGTAAGCTATAACGGCGAATATATGTCCTGACGAACGGAGGAAATGTTTTGATAGACAGCAAAAAATTCAATGTAATTGCAATAATTGCCGCCTTGCTCGTAACTCTCGGCGTTGCGGGAATGATATTTTTAAATATGGGAAAAACTTATGCTTACACTCCCGAATATGCAGATAAAATTTTTAACGGCGATATAATTTCAATTGAAATTTCAGCCGATCCCGACGAATGGCAGACCATGCTCGACAACGCCATGAACGAGGAATATATTTCGGCGGACGTGACAATAAACGGCACGACATTTTCCAACGTGGGAATACGCCCAAAGGGCAACAACAGTTTGCAGATGGTAAGTTCTTCCGACAGCGACAGATACAGCTTCAAGATAAAATTTAACGAATATATCCCCGATCAGACCTGCTACGGACTGGATATGCTCATTCTCAACAATATGATAGGCGACGCAACATATATGAAAGAATATGTTACATTTGACATGATGGAGTCGCTTGGCATAAACACTCCCTATTACGGATATTCCGATATTTCGGTGAACGGCGAAAAGTGGGGGCTTTACTTCACTCTTGAAGCCTATAACGACAGCTATGAGCAGCGTGTTTCGGGAGATGAAAGCGGCGTTCTCTACAACGTCAAGACCGTTGGCGGAGCGGGTCGCGGAGAAGATCGGGAAAACGGCGATTTTCCGCAGGAAAATTTTGAAAAATTTGAAAACTTTGAAAATTCTGATGATTCGGAAAGACCGCAAATGCCCGATATGGAGAATTTTACACCGCCCGATTTTTCGGAAAACGGACAGGATATGAAAGAAAATTTCCGCGGTGAAAACGGCAATTTTGAACGCGGAAATTTCGGACACGGCGGCGGAATGGGCGCGGGAAACAGCGGCGGAAGTCTTGTCTACACCGATGACGATCCCGCAAGTTACCCGTCAATATTTGAAAATGTCATTGGCGGCGGAACGGACGAGGACGACTATGCAAAAGTCATTGCCGCGCTGAAAGCACTCGACAGCGGCGAGAACATTGAGGACTATTTTGATGTTGACGAGATACTCCGTTACCTTGCGGTACACACTTTTGTTGTAAATCTTGACAGCTATTCTTCGGAAATGGCGCAGAACTATTACATTTACGAATATGACGGCGTTCTGCAAATTCTGCCTTGGGATTACAACTACGCGTGGGGAGCGTTTCAGGGCGGAAGCGCGTCCGGAACGGTGAATTTCCCCGTTGATACGCCCGTCAGCGGCGTGGAAATGTCCGAACGTCCGCTTATTTCCAAACTTCTGGCAAATGAAGAATATCTTGCCCGTTACCATGAGTATCTTCTGAAACTTGTCAAAGGATATTTTACAGATGGTAAATTTGATGGCATTATAAACGATCTGGATTCGCTTATCGGAGAATATGTCAAGTCGGATCCCACCGCGTTCTTCACATATGATGAATACAAGACCGCTCTCGAACAGTTCAAGCTTATAGGAAAACTCCGCGCCGAAAGCGTTGACGGACAGATAAACGGTACCGTTCCAAGCACCGCGGAGGAACAGTCACAGTCCCCCGACAAGCTTATTGACGCTTCGGAAGTGAGCATGAACGCTCTCGGTTCGGGCGGCGGCGGAAATATGGGCGGCTTCGGCGGCTCTGAAAAGGGAGAAAGGGGAAATTTTTCCCGTGAAATGTTCCGCGGCGGCAATTCCCGCGGCGAAAGTTCCCAAGACGGTAATTTCCCCGAGATGCAGGACGGCGAACTTCCCCAAATGCCCAAAAGATAAATTTAACCAAATTTCTTGCTGATTTTGTGCATTATGGCGAAAAGTTATGAATAATTTCTTTGAAAAAATGTAATAAAAATCATCGGAAAAGACTTTTAATTTGCGTTTGTTTATGGTATAATAGTAATGTTGTGAAAACAACGCCGGATCTTTCATGCCCTTTTGCATGGAATTTTCGGGATCATGCCGTCAAACGGCTCCTTGGGGAGAGAATTTTGATTTGGAAAAATTTATTATAAAGGGCGGACGCAAGCTTCACGGCGAAGTTGAGATAAGCGGCGCGAAAAATTCTGTAGTCGCCATTATCCCTGCTGTAATACTTTCCGATGAACCCTGCGTTCTTGAAAATGTACCTAACATCAGCGATGTTTCAATAAGTCTGCGCATTCTTTACGAAATGGGCGCAAATGTAATTTTTACCGATAAAAATACTGTACGTATAGACGCAACAGGCATAAAAGATCCTATCGTTCCTTATGAAATGGCAAAGCATATGCGCGCTTCCTATTACTTTCTGGGAACGCTTCTCGGCAAATTCGGCAGAGCACGCGTTTCAATGCCCGGCGGCTGCTATCTGGGCGACCGTCCCATAGATCAGCACCTGAAAGCTTTCACCGCACTCGGCGCGACCTGCACCATCGACCACGGAATGGTAGACATTCAGTCGGAAAACCTTTACGGCACGCAGATATATTTCGATATGGTGACCGTCGGCGCAACTATCAATACCATGCTTGCGGCTGTAAAGGCAACGGGCATGACCGTTATTGAAAACGCCGCAAAAGAACCCCACATTGTTGACCTTGCAAACTTCCTTAACTCCATGGGCGCGGATATTACAGGCGCAGGAACGGACGTTATCAAAATACGCGGCGTAAAACATCTTAAAGGCACGACATATGCAATTATCCCCGATCAGATAGAAGCGGGAACTTTCATGGTTGCTGCTGCCGCAACAGGCGGAGATGTTCTCATAAAGAATGTTATCCCCAAGCACCTTGAAAGCATTACCGCAAAGCTTGAAAAGATAGGCGTCAACGTTGAGGAATTTGATGAAAGTGTTAGGATCTCCGTTGACGGACCTCTTGTAAAGACAAGCGTAAAAACAATGCCACACCCCGGATTCCCCACCGATATGCAGCCGCAGATCTCAACTCTGCTTTGCCTTGCCGAGGGAACCAGCATTGTTACGGAAGGAATTTTCGATAATCGTTTCAGATATGTTGACGAACTGCGCAGAATGGGCGCGGATATTTCCGTTGACGGAAAAGTTGCGGTAATTGAAGGCGTGGGACACCTTATGGGTGCGCCTGTCACCGCTCCCGATCTTCGCGCGGGCGCAGCTCTTGTAATTGCGGGACTTGCCGCAAGAGGCGTCACCGAAGTGGAAGATATTTACCACATCGAGCGCGGATACGAGAATTTTGAGGAAAAACTCCGGGGTCTGGGCGCGGATATTGTTAAAAAGAGCGTTCCCGGCGCGGCGGTAAGGAAAACTGCAATTTAAAACAAAGGAATGATATTTATGACACTGAAAAAAATAGCGGCATTGTTTGCGGCTGCTGCCATGGCAGCGATGTTTGCAGGCTGCAAAGGCGAGCCTGACCCGGGAACTGCAAGTCCTGACGGCACTGTTGACGAAAGCAGCATAAAGTGGCTTCCCGATGTGGAGATACACAACTTTGACGCTCCGCAGGCAGGCGAGAAGATAGCTGTTATCACGGTAAAGGACTACGGCGAAATAAAGATAAAGCTTTTCCCCGAAGATGCTGACAAGGGCGTTGAAAATTTCACGGGGCTTGCGGATATGGGTTACTATGATGAACTTATTTTCCACAGAGTTATCCCCAATTTTATGATACAGGGCGGAGATCCCCATGCTGACGGCACAGGCGGAAAGTCCATCTGGGGCGACAGCTTCGACGGCGGAACTTCCGAACATCTTTACCACTTCACGGGAGCTGTTGCTTATGCAAACAGCGGTGCTACTTCCACAAACGGAAGTCAGTTCTACATTGTGAACACGCCTGACGGCTATCTGGAAAGCAGCTGTGCCGATCTTTACGCATACGATCCCGAAAAATACAACTGGCCCGCAAATGTTGTGGAGAAATACAGCGAAGTAGGCGGAGTACCGTTCCTTGACGGCGGCTATACCGTTTTCGGACAGGTAATTGAGGGAATGGACGTTGTACGTTCCATTGCGGCAGTTGAGACAAATCCTGACAATGACAAGCCCCTCACTGCTGTTGTAATGGAAAGCGTCCGCATTGAAGAATATCAGGGATAAAACAAACATAATAAGGAACGGCGCACAGGCTGCGCCGTTTTTTTTGTTTGCATGAATTGCCGAAAAGACGTAAATTTGATAAAATATCTGTTTACAAATCTATGTCAATGTGGTATAATTCAATTATACTATTTATCTGAAAGGAATGTAAAAGATGTCTTTAAGAGTCGGAATGTTCTCGCTTGGGTGCAGTAAAAATCAGGTGGACGCCGAAAGAATGCTGTACAGGATCGAAAAGGCAGGATACACTCTCATTGCGGACGCTGCCCTTGCGGATATTGTTATCGTGAACACCTGCGGATTTATCGAATCCGCCAAGCAGGAAGCCATTGACACCATATTTGAATTTGTCGCTCTGAAAAACGAAGGACGTATCAAGAAAATCATTATCACAGGCTGTCTTGCAGAGCGTTACCGCGAGGAAGTTTCCTCGCTTATCCCCGAAGCGGACGCCGTTGTAAGTATCGGCTGCAACGAAGATATAGTTTCCGTTATCGAAAGAGTCACAGACGGCGAAACGGTGCAGCTTTTTGACGACAGCGAAAAGCTTTCCCTCACGGGCGAAAGAATACAGACTACCCTGTCTTTCTTTGCCTATCTGAAAATTGCAGACGGCTGCGACAACCGCTGTTCCTATTGTGCAATACCCTCCATTCGCGGACGTTTCAGAAGTGTTCCCATGGAAACGATTCTTGACGAGGCGGAAAAGCTTGTGCATAACGGCGTTCGGGAACTTATCCTCATTGCGCAGGACACCACCCGCTACGGTGAGGATATTTACGGAAAACTGATGCTTCCCGAACTGCTCAGAAAACTTTGCAGGATCGACGGTCTGAAATGGATACGTCTGCTTTACTGTTACCCAGACCGCGTTACGGACGAACTTCTTGACGTTATGGCAAGTGAAGAAAAGATAGTAAAATACATGGATCTGCCGATCCAGCATTGTGACGGGGAAATTTTAAAAGCAATGAACCGCCGCGGCGATGAAGATTCGCTCCGCGCACTTATTAAAAAGATACGGGAAAAAGTCCCCGGAATTATACTGCGCACAACGCTTATAACGGGATTCCCCGGTGAGACGGAAGAAAAATTCAGCCGTCTTGCGGAATTTGTCAACGATATGGAATTTGACCGTCTCGGCTGCTTTGCATATTCCGCCGAAGAGGGAACTCCCGCCGCTGAAATGGAAGGACAGCTTGACGATGATGTGAAAGAACACCGCGCCGACATTATCATGGAGCAGCAGATGCTCATTACCGCCAAGAAAAACAACGAACTTATCGGAAAGACAATTGAAGTTGTCACCGAAGGTTATGACCGTTACGGCGAATGTTATTTCGGGCGAAGCGCGGCGGACGCTCCCGAAATAGACGGAAAAATTTTCTTCACTTCCCCCGGAAAAAGGCAAGTCCCCGGGAAGTTTGTGAAAGTTAAAATAGCCGATATGCTGGACTATGATCTGATAGGAGAGATAGACGATGAATCTTCCAAATAAGCTGACGCTTCTGCGGGTAATTCTCATACCGTTTTTTCTGCTTTTCATGCTGACGGATGTTGTGCCGTTCAGTTCGATAATTGCGCTTGTTATATTTATTGCCGCGTCCGTGACCGATGCGCTGGACGGACATATCGCCCGAAGCCGCGGGCTTGTTACCACTTTCGGAAAATTCCTTGATCCGTTAGCGGACAAAGCGCTTGTAATTTCCGCGCTGATATGTTTTGTGCAAATGGGGATCGTGGGAGCTGTTCCGGTAATAATAATAGTTTTCCGCGAATTCATGGTATCGGGGCTTCGGCTTGTAGTTGCAGGCGAAGGCGTTGTAGTAGCTGCGGGGATCTGGGGAAAGCTGAAAACGGCATTCACAATGATTGCGGAAGTTGCCATTATGCTCGGCTTATGTTTCAATTTTGACGGACAGGCGGCGGAGATCGCACAGATAGTTTACACTATTCTCATCTGGATCGCAGTGGTACTGACTGTAATTTCAGGCTGGGTATACCTTAAAGGATACTGGAAATACATCAACACCTCTAAATAATGCTTAATGCATAATTCGTAATGCGTAATTTTAAGAGTTGAGAGCAGGCTGAGCCTGCACGCATTCAAGCAAAGTTTTGCTATCTCTCGCGCGTGCCTGCCGTGAGGTAAAGTAAAGTGCTATCTGCAAACAAAAAATTCCGTCTATTTTTAATATAAACAGAATTTTTTAAATCTGCTTCTGCATATAAATCGAGTTTTTATATAATTAAAAATGAGAGTTGAGATATAAGCGTTACTGCAATATCTCAACTCTCAATATTTTTGTAAATTTAATTTTAATTAATGCACGTTATACGTTAGATTGAAAATCACAAAACTTTGCCTGCTCACGGTTCAGCCTTAGACATCGCTATCTTGTCTAACAGTTCAAGCAATTCCTCTTTAGTATATTCTTTTTTCTCGCCATTTGCAAAAATTAATCGCAGCTCATATAATATTGCCATTCTGGCAAATTGAATTTCTTTTTCGCTCATATAATACTCACCTTAATTTCAATATATATTATTGACTCTGCTTTACTTAATGCACGATATATTTAATTTGAAAATCACAAAACTATGCCTGAATGCCCGCGGGGGCTTCCCCGCCTCAGCCTGCTCTCAACTCTGGAGCAAGGCTCAGCCTTGCTCAAATGAATGGGTAAATGAATCCGATAAAAAAGTATAATACAAAAACTATCCACCAAGGAACGGAGCTTAATAATATGGGAAGTCCCCTGCTCTTTCCCGCAGGCGTCGGACGTTTCATATGTCCGCCCTTTACAAGGCATACTATTCCTACTACAAGTCCCGCTATGGCAAATCCGATGCGGATCAGTCCTATAACAAGTATTATACCCATTTCCCCGGGATCAAATGCGGTCAGCGCACTTTCATCTCCCGTCATGGAAGCTTCATAATATTCAGGACAGAAATATTGCATCACATAAAGCGATAATATCCCAGATGTGTTTACAAAGATATGCGTAAATACGGAAGGTATTATCGAATCATATTTTAATGTTACCACCGCAAGCGGTATGCCGAGAAGAAATCCCAGCAGGAACTGCTGATAGTTCTGATGCATAAGCCCGAAGATCAGCGCTGAAAGAAATATTGCAAAACGTTCGTTGTATTTCCGCATGGATTGCAGCAGCACTCCGCGGTAAAGCAATTCTTCCAGTATGGGTCCTAAAATACAGGCGTAAAAGCTCAACAGCAGATTCGCCCCGAAGGACGTTGTTGCGGAAAGATCGGGCGAATAGCTTTCCAGACCGAAAGAATTAAGTATCATTTCAATGATCGCCGCAAGTATCCCTGCCGCAAACTGAAGCCCGAGACAAAGCACCGCAAGCTTTGCCACTGTTCCGCCGCTGTAACCGTCTTTCTTTACAAATAAGCTTTTAAGATCCGTCTTTAAAATTTTTGCTCCAAGAAGTATAGCCGCTGTCTCGCTTATTATCGGCGGAAGTATCGAAAACAGAGTTGTCAGCACTTCATTGGCAAGAATTATCTCCTGACCTCTGAATATTGCTTCTCCCGAAAATCCTCCGCCGAGTATTGCGCACACTATCAGCAGCACTCCCTGCCCGAGAAGATTGAAGATAAGCATATTCATAAGCAGTATGAGCGCGGCGCGGCTGTACTTTTTGCGGATAGCTTTCCGCTCCTCTTTGTCAGGCACAACGCTTACCTGCGGATAAACTGCGTTTCCGTAATTTGTCTGTTCCATATAAAATTCCTTTTCATTCAGCCTTTCCCAAAGGGAATACCTTTTCGGGAGCAAGCGATTCGATCTTTGTGGTTGCCGTCACGATATCGTCCCAGTTATCGGCGTGTTCCGCGCCGTTGTTGGAAGTCCAGAGCATTACGCCGTTCCAGCCGTTGTTATAGCATTTCTCATACAGTCCGGGAAGAGTCTCGCCGCCTTCCGCGCTGGTCTCTCCCAGAAAAGCGGGCTTTGTGCCGTCAAGTCCGAAATCCGTTGGAGACATATCATACGGGCAGCCCATGTAACTTTTCATCCAGTTATAATAATGTGTTGAGTAAAAGTCCAGACAAGCGTTTTCACCGCCGTATTCCTTCATTTTCTCATCGGAAACAAAGTTGCCCATATATTTCGGGTTATCGGAATTGTACTTTATCATTGCAACGCCAACGGTAACAAGTGTTTCGGGATTCGTTTCATGGACCGCCGCGGTGCATTTTGCAAAATACTTTGAAAGACTTTCTATGGGAAGCTTTCCGCACTCCGCGTTTTCAATTACCCAGTCGGGCTCGTTCATAAGGTCTATTCCCAGAAGATAAGGGTTATCGCCGTAACGCTCGGTAAAGGGTTTTACATAATTGTCAATGTAGCTCTGCATAGCCGTATCGTCCGTAATGGTGAGCCGCCAGCGTTTCGCATAATTCTGATCCTTGAAATGGTCAAAGGACAACAGCGTAGGCATAAGATAGATCTGATGCGCTTCTGCAAGTTCAAAAAGCTTGTCAACGTCCTGCCAGTGCTTTTCGATAACTTCGCGGACGGTTCCGTCCTCTTTGAGTTTTATGCTTATCATTGAATCGCAGTTTAACCACACGCGGACGGCATTTACGCCGATGTCGTGCAGATCCGCAAAGTGCTGTTCCCAGAATGCGGGATCAAAATTGCTTCCGAATTCGTTCCACTTTTCCCAAGGAGTATTAACGCCGTTGATGTACAGTTCCTTGCCGTCAACCATGAATTTTGTGCCCTCGACTGTTACCTTTGGTGATGCCACAGGCGTTTCCTCCTCCGAAACTATTATTTCCGCCTCACCGTTTGACGTATCCTCTGCATTTCCCGAAGAATTGCCACAGGCGGAAAGCAGTCCCGCTGCCATTACTGCGGAAAGGATAATTCCCATAAATCTTTTCATTTTCACAGCTCCTTACTTATTATCTCTAAGATCAATGATCCTCTTTGCCTTGCCTTGGAAACGCTCTAAAGACTTGTGTTCCACAAGCGAGACTTTTGTCTCGATCCCAAGAACGGTTTTCAAGTCGTGGTGGATACGATCCCTGAGATCTTCAAGATTTGAGAAATTTTCAAGCAGACCGTCGTCCGCAAGTTCAACCTTTACTTCCAGACGGTCGGAAAAGTCCTTTCTGGTAATTACAAGCTGATAGTGGGGCGCGATCTCGTCAAACTTCATCAGAACGGACTCTATCTGGGACGGGAAAACGTTGACTCCGCGTATTTTCAGCATATCATCGCTTCTGCCCTTTACCTTGTCCATTCTTGCGAAAGTTCTTCCGCACTTGCAGGGCTCGTAATTTATCCGTGTGATGTCCTTTGTCCTGTAGCGGAGCATGGGAATGCCTTCCTTGGTAAGAGTGGTAATTACAAGCTCGCCCGTTGAACCCTTGGGGAGAACTTCGCCTGTTTCGGAATCAATGATCTCCGCAAGGAAGTGATCCTCGTTGATGTGCAGACCCGCTCTTTCGCGGCATTCGCCCGAAACTCCGGGTCCCATAAGTTCGCTCATGCCGTAGTTGTCCGTTGCGAAAAGTCCAAGAGTTTTTTCGATCTGACCGCGCATTTCCTCGGTACAGCCTTCCGAACCGAAAAGTCCTAATTTAAGGTTCAGCTTGTCGATAACTCCCATTTCTTTTGCCATTTCGCCGATATACTGTGCGTAGGACGGCGTAGAAACAAGTCCTGTAGTCTGAAAATCCTGCATAAGCATTATCTGCTTCTCGGTATTGCCGCTCGAAGTGGGGACAACAGTTGCGCCTATCTTTTCCAGACCGTAATGAAGTCCCAGTGCGCCTGTGAAAAGTCCGTAGCCGAAAGCTATCTGAATAATATCCTCATCGGACGCGCCTGCCGCCATAACGATACGCGCCATGCAGTCCGACCATGTGTCAATGTCCTTTGCGGTATAGCCCACAACGGTGGGTTTTCCCGTAGTTCCCGAAGAAGCGTGAATTCGGACGATATTCTTCATGGGCTGTCCGAAAAGACCGAATGGGTAGGTGTCTCTTATATCCGCCTTGGTGGTGTATGGGATATACTGTATATCCTCAAGACATTTTATCTTATCGGCAGTAACGCCCGCATCGGTGAGCCGCTTATTGTAAAACGGAATATTGTCCATACAGTATTTTACAAGATGTTTCAGCCTTTCAAGCTGTATCTCCTCGATCTTAGCGCGGGACATAGTTTCTATATCCTTCTGAAAAAACATTTCATTTCCTCCCTTTAACAATATAAGGCAACAGAGCTGTCTTATACCATTATAAACCTTTTTTACAAAAAGTTCAAGCATTTCTTAAAAATATCTTGACAAATATTCTGCGTTGTCAATAGATATGACCCAAAAAAGAAATTCATCTCCAAGATATGGAAAAGCGAAAGTTGAAGTACTT